>JBELAB010000450.1:0-2546 GCA_049509275.1 Syntrophobacteraceae bacterium
GCATGAAGACGGCTCACAGGGAAACCCCTCGAAGGCCGATATTGGGATCCCCGGCCTATTTATGCCAATATCACGGCACTTTCTCAAAGCGAACGCGGCGGCGTTTTTCAGCTTTTCGAATTCGAACTGTTCTGCTGGACCAAGACCGGCAAGTATGACGCGCTGGACCCGCACCTCACCGGCAGGCGCATAAACGACGGCCACCTCGGAGGGCTTGCCTTGAAAGTCGGACAGCGCAGCGGAGACAGCGAGCCACTTTGCAGCGTCTTCCATAAACCCCCTCAAGCCGGGAAGATATTCGTGGGGCTTTTCGAAAACAAAGAAAACCAGACCATCCGCCTGCCACTCATCACGAGGAGCAATTTGCCATTCAATCTGCATTCAAATCCTCACCTGGAAGGTATCACGGCGGGTGGCCGCCCCGGGCGGAACCCCTGCCGATCTATTCATACGCAACAGGTCTTATAATAATAATTCGAAAAAGAAATTGACAAAAAAAAAGCATCGGTGAATAGGTAAAAACTCCAAGGTCCTGTTCATCCGTTTACGATTCAGCGATAGAGGAGATAGACCCATGACCCGGCGAGTCTTCAACTTCAATCCGGGACCGGCTGCACTGCCCCTGGTTGTGCTCGAGCAGGTAAAGACGGAAATGCTCGATTTTCAAGGCTCAGGCATGTCGGTGCTGGAAATAAGCCATCGGTCCAAGAGTTTTGAAACCGTTCTCGAAAGCGCCGTTCAGAGGGTCCGGCGCCTGCTGGGCCTCGACGACAGCTATCAGGTCCTTTTCATTCAGGGAGGCGCAAGCCTCCAATTCTCAATGGTCCCGATGAACCTTGCGGTTGCCGGCAAGCCGGCCGATTACGTCAATACCGGGGCCTGGTCAACCAGGGCAATAAAGGAAGCCCGCACACTGGGCAAAGAGGTGCGTGTGGTAGCTACCTCCGAGGAGATGGAGTTTACCTGCATCCCGGAAAAGGTCCCTGTCGATCAGAATGCCGCCTATCTGCACATAACATCGAACAACACTATCCGGGGCACCCAGTGGAGGAGCTTCCCGGGCCCGGGGGCTGCTCCTCTTATCAGCGACATGTCCTCGGACATATTCAGCCGAAGGTTCGATCCGCACCCCTTCGGGCTGATTTACGCCGGGGCGCAGAAAAACATCGGTCCGGCAGGGGTTACCCTGGTCATTATTCGCCGGGACATGCTGGAAATAGTTCCCAAAGAACTTCCGACGATGCTCAGATACACGACCTATTCTGAAAACGGATCGCTCTACAATACACCGCCCTGCTTTAGTATCTACGTATGCGAACTGGTGCTCAAGTGGATCGAACAGACCGTCGGAGGTCTGGACAGCATGGAAAAGATAAACGACGAGAAGGCCGGGATTCTCTATGATTTTATTGACAGCCAGGACTTTTACCGGGGAACGGCCAGACCGGATTCGCGCTCCCGCATGAACGTCACCTTCCTGCTGCCTGACGCCGAGTTGGAGAAAGGATTTTTGGCAGGAGCGGTTGAAGCCGGATTGGCCGGGTTGAAAGGACACCGCTCGGTCGGAGGCTTGAGGGCGTCCATCTATAATGCGGTAACCCTTGAGGCGGTCAGGGTGCTTGTCGATTACATGAAATATTTTGCCGCAAAGCACGGTTAAACGCAGACTTTTGGGGAGTTCTGCGAAGCGGGCCTGCCGGCGGTTAGACAGCCTGCGGGATCGAAAAAAACATCGCGGAACATGAAGATTACGTATAGCCTCCCGTGAGGCCGGTCCCTTTTCGGCCGCCTTCCTGAGATTTGTTGCCGCATCCGAAAAATGCGGCTATATTTCGCCTCTCCGCATCCCCGCGTCTTCGCGCGGACGTTTCTAGGAAATTTTTTTCCTGGCCTCGAGAGGCTCCGGTTTGTGCTTATCCGGGTCGAAGGGCTCTTTTTCCCAGTGTTTTAGACCTTCATGACCCATATCGAGATCGAGAACCCCGCCAGGTTCCCCGGCAGAGTCAGATAAACCGGCCGCCACACTCCCCGCACCGGATCTCAACGCTCCGCGAGGCGGCCGGCCGGCCAGAAGTGCGTAGAGAAGCAGGCCCAGGCCGGCCACGGAAACAGCCGAAAACAATAGGGTTAGACAGATTCGGCTCATACAAAACTCCTCGGCTTGATGTTCCACCGGTTACCCGGATAGATTTTCACCTCGATTACATAGTAGCCCCGATCAGTCCGGTACATAACCGGGCGATCGAACGAACGCCTCGTCTCCAGCTTTAAAACGCCGCCCTTCGGTGAATTGATATTCCTCGAAAAAGTGAAGTAAACCTTGCGGTCAACCTGCCCGACTTTCCGGCATTTCACCCTTATTTTGTCACCCGAATGCACCTGCGCCACATTAAATCCGCGATCCCGGGCCGGATCGAAATTGAATCTGATCACAACGGGCTGCGCGCTGTGAGCCTGAGGCGTCCTGCGCGCGTAGCGCTCCAAATCGGATTTGAGGTTGGCCATCCTGCGCTTCTCCTCTAATTTTGGCTCTCGAGTTGTCTTGG
>JBELAB010000451.1:0-3350 GCA_049509275.1 Syntrophobacteraceae bacterium
TTTTCTGTTCATTTTGTCTTCCTCCTTTTCTTAGTCTCTCGTAAACTTGCTTTACGCTTTTCCCTTCGCCAAGGGTCTGCAAGATCACAGACCCGCCAAGCCTTGCCGTTTCATCCATGCCGGAAGGGTTGACCCCGGCGACCTCGGATTTATGTTTCCAGGAAAAAAACAGACCTGCACGGAGCAATCATTTCGGCAAACACGCTATAATCGCCAGAGCGAAAGAATGTGCCCTAAACGCTACCTCGCAGGAGCCCTGTGGGGGAACCGGATCGGCTCTTGTTATCCCCGAAGGAGAGTAGCGCGTAGGCCACACGATTCTTTCGGACGTCAATCACCAGTTCGTGGATCTTGTCCACTTTCTCATTCTGGTGATTGACAACTGGGCGCCTAAAGGCGCCGCCTCGACCAGTAGTATCCGCCGCCGCCGCCGAAGATCAGAAACAAAACGAGTATTATAAGGAGAAGTTCCATATCATCACCACCTCTCTATGTTGGACTGGAAAGCAGATTGTCCCCTGACCTCACCTGCATCTATTCGAAGACTCGCTGCTGATGCCCGGACTGAGCGCATCCGCCAGCATCTCTAACCCCGCAGGGTGCCTGTTGCCCCCGTTGAGAGAGACAACAGGCCGGGACATATCCCATTAGCAATGCGCTAAATGACATTATACTACCGCAAGTTTTATGCCCGCTGGATCGATAGGCGTCACGTTTACACTTTAGCTATAAGATTCAGCGATTTACGGTATGGACAGAGCAATCGAAGGGTGTTCACTTGAAGCGAAGGAGTGTTGCATGCAACGGAAGCGTTGCATGCTGTCTGAGTTACGCGCAACACTTAAACATCGGGGGTATATTTGGTGAGGTGAGTCAACATGAAAAGGTGGCATCTTGGCAAGATATCAAGAACAAATCGCCAAGAAAAGACTTGCACCCGTACGGTTTGGATAGCGTTGATCTCGGAGGATATCCGTCACGACTTGTTCGGCCGGTTCTCTCACAGGACCGGAACTCTGTCTCATCTTCGCTGCTTTCAAAGGCTACGATGAGCCAGAAATCCCCCTTCCTCAATCCGCCAAATCTGTCCCATAGGTGCTGACAGCGGACAGATTAGGGGCGGTTAACGCCGGAGAACCGCCAGTATGACGATAATGATTAGCACTAGACCAAGAACGCCGCCAAGCCCGGTCCCGCCATAATGGCTATAGCCATAATAGCCACCCCCGCCGCCGAACAATAGGATCAGCAAAACGATAAGTAAAATTGTTCCCATTTCCCATCCTCCTTTTCGTTAGCCCCAAGTGACTCATACGCGCCCTCTTGCGCTGTAGCAACGCCGGCGGGTCTGCCTCGGTCAGCCATGGGAGTGAGGTGATAAGAAATCGCTTTTTGCTGGTTTAAAAAGATAAGCACCTGTCTTAGATGGTGTCAACGGCATTTAGAGATGTCGATTTTTTGGGGAAGTAATGAAAAAAATCATCAGGGTTGTCATTAGTATTGCAGGGTTGTCATTGTGTTGCGGGGGAATGATGGGCAGCTCGGCGCAAATTGGTCTTCAGGCGCGTTGTCTTGCTCGCGGGGTTCTTTGCCCGGATTTGAGGTCGAATTACTCCTGTCGAAATTGCGGGAGCTGTCTCCAGTCTCGAAACTCGGTGGACCAGGATGGCGGGTTTTTCAACCTCCAAAGCCCCGATGTAACAATATCGGGCCGGACTCTCTGCCGGCAGCCATTCGGATCAATGTACCACTCACCGGGGTGGCAAAATCTTCAGTGGCAGTACTCTTCCCCGTTGCTTCAAGCTGGACATCTAAAGTTCTGCAACACCATCCTGCGCCCGTTTCTCCGGGATCAAATATGGAGGTCTCCATCCTTCGAGGTTCGTCGTTGAGCGGCTTAAATGCCGATGAGCGTAGAACTATTCTGGATTTCTACCTGTCTCGTCTCAACACCGGTCCGATTGACTGTGAGCGTCTGGTCAGAGATACGGCGAGATTCACTCCGGCTGACATCCAGTACCTTTTTGAACAAGTCGCGCAGTGTGCCTTTGAACACGAAATCTCTAAGAAAGAAGACTGCAAGGTGACGACCGAGGGCATTTTGCAGATCATGCAAAAGATGCGGCCCTCCTTGACTGATGAGATTGTCGAGGAGTTTGAAAAAGATAGTCTGGGATACGCGAGGGTCTTGTTTAGATTTCATTCTCCGCAATGCAATCTGATTTTATCTCCCTCATAACTCTACTTCATTTCTCCGCATGCATGTATTTTGGAGGAGGAGTTTATGAGTTGTGATGAGATGGAACGCGTGATTCGCCTTCACAAAAAGGCTGAAGAGCATTCAAAGGAATATGGGAGGCTCTTTGGGGACGATAGCGCTCAATCGAGGACCGGCAAAGTTCTGCAATCAAAAGAGTACATGCCATAAAATGGCCAAAAGCCTTCTTGAGCATGTTTTAACTCGTGTTTGAGAAAGGAATTTTCCCGATTCGGCAGGCAAAAAAGGGAACAGCCGGTAGAACTCTAACTTCATACTTACTGTATTAGTAAATGAAAAATACACTTTGGGCCTGATTTTCAAAAAGAGAAAATCCGCTATTTGGGCACCATAAGGATGGTCCCCGCCTCCTTATGTAGTTTTTTTGACCCCCAAATAATTCGTCCCGGAAAGCCAGGTCCCCCGCTTGGCTTTCTCCTTTTTGCCCCCTGTTTATTACGTAACTTTGTCCCTCAATGCCGTCCCATCCTTATTGGAAAGCGTGCCCGTTGAAATCATGAAGATTGGCCTTTGGACGTGATTCTGAATCATTTCCGTCTCGGCACTCTGGATAGAACCCTCTCGGCTTGGACGATTAACTAGTCTGAAAGGTTTGGGTCAAAAGCGCCTAGACCGGTCTAGTCGGCATTGTACTTGCGTATTTTGATGGGCATATCGTATTATTCCATAGCCCTCGGGAGTTTTCAAAAGGTTATTCGAGTGGAATCTGGCCCCGAATGTGATTCGGCATCCGTTGGCAACCACTTTGAGAAATTATTCAGGAGCACTCTACCGCTGGCGGGATACTCTATGATGACCACATTCGGGGTTGGCGGGCGTTCGTTCAAAGTTGGAATGTGGTTTATTTCACGGTTCCTGCTTCGACATCGATCTATTCCTTGGTACCTGCCGATTCTGCCAAGCGTCTGAATTAAGGGATTTTTTCTGATGCTTTTCAGCTCTGTAATTTTTCTTTTCTTTTTTCTTCCCGTTGTTTTGACACTTTATTTGCTCCCATCCCAAAGATGGCGCAGCTTCCTTTTCCTGCTCGCCAGCTTTGTTTTTTATGCCTGGGGCCAAGGCGGATACATCC
>JBELAB010000452.1:0-2777 GCA_049509275.1 Syntrophobacteraceae bacterium
TATAATGGGCCGTGCTGGATTCGAACCGGCGACTCTCTGCTTAAAAGGCAGATACTCTACCTCCTGAGTTAACGGCCCCTACGCCTTTTATCAGACCGTTGTTAGTAGCATTCTTCCTCGTTTCATGTCAACATAAAGAGTCAGTCCGTCCCGGACGCAAGGTCCCCCGATTCCAGTCAGGGGTAAGAATCACAGGACAAATTTTTCCCGCGCGATTTGAAAGACCTTGTAACCGTGGCGCCAACCATTATCTCAGTGAGGAGAGCAAGATGAAAAAAATCACTCTGGGTCCCCAGACCCTTGTTTATCCGATGCCTGCCTTTCTAATAGGCGCCGATGTCGGTGAAAGGCCCAACTTCATGACCGCCGCCTGGAGCGGCATAGCGGCCAGCACGCCCCCTATGATCACACTGGCCCTTCAGCATCACCGCTACACCTTGAAAGGAATAAGGGAAAACGGCGTATTCTCCGTAAACGTGCCAAGCGCAGAACTGGTCAGGGAAACGGACTATTGCGGCCTGGTTTCGGGGACCGCAAAGGCGGACAAGGTGAAAGACTGCAATTTCACTATATTCTACGGCAAACTCAAAAAAGCTCCCATGATCCAACAGTGCCCCGTCAACCTGGAATGCAAGGTCGTCCATATTCTTACCCTTGGCTCGCATACACTCCTGATCGCCCAGATCGAGGAGGTCCACGTATCCAAAGATTGCATTACGGACGGCCAGCCCGATCCGGCAAAAATCGATCCGATCATGTACGTAACAGGCGATGATAAAGCCTACTGCAGGATCGGTGAAAAAATCGGACCTGCCTTCAAAATCGGCCTGGAGATCAAGAAATCGAAGTCTTGATTACATGTCAAAGTGTAAAATCAAAAAATAGCGTTTTTTCGTCTTGAAGCAAGAAGTACGGGACATTGTGGAGGGTCATGGAAAAAAGAGAGATGTGGGAGCACTCGGCTGACGATCCAACTTTGGGACACAGCCGGCTGGTTCCGGCTATTTACCTCCGCTACTGGAAAATCCAGGAGGGGAAAACCCCCGGTTCAGGAAAAATGCCGAGGTAAACTTACACGGCTCCTGATAACACGTTCGAATCGAATTGGGAGATCGTTGAGTGATGCCGAAAGATGGTGTGTTGCAAAGCAATCGATTCACGGAGATGACCGGGCGCCCGGGCAGGACAGGCCGAACAGGTTGAATCGGTTCCAACAATACCGGCGAGGTACGCGAGTCCCTCCCGGCCCCGGTCTGAGAGATTACCACTCCAGTGTTCGGCGGCTTTACTTGTTTTACTCAGTCTCTTTCTGGAGTATCACGACTTCAATCTGACCCTCCAGCGCCTTTTTGAATTTCCTGGCGTCGTCCTCCGAGCCGACTATTGCGCCATAGTGCATCGGGATCGCGATCTTAGGGTTGATCGCCTTTGCCGCCTGCACAGCTTCATCGGCCGTCATGACATAAGTTCCCGATACGGGCAGAAACGCTATATCCACGTCAAGCTGCTTCATCTCGGGAATAAGATCGGTGTCGCCCGCATGATAATAGCGGACGCCATCGAGTTTGAAGACAAAAGAAAGCATACCTGCGGCTTTGGGATGGAAGTCTTTGTTGGTGTTGTAGGCCGGTCCGACTTCGATCTCAACGCCTTTGACGATCAGCTTGGCGCCGGGGGCCACCACCTTTATTTCGCCCTTGAGTTTCTTGGCCGAAGCCGCATCGGTCACTATGACGGAATCCTTTTTCTGGATTTTGGCCACGTCTTCGGGTGAGTTGTGATCGAAATGGTCATGGCTGATCATGATAATGTCAGCGGGCTTTGTGACCGAAATCTGGAATGGATCCACCTGCACCACAGTACTTCCGTCTATGCGAATCGCATCATGGCCAAGCCAGTGTATTTTTTTCACCGCTTCCTTCAGGTCCATGCTTTCCTCCTTTTGCACTTTTGTGCAGTCAGTTGCGCAACCTTGAACTCGAACCGGGCAAAGACTCTCCGTAAAAGACCCTTCTTATAATATAGCAGTTCTGTCCCGGAATCCAGATGGAGGATTGCTCGCCGGGCATGCAAATTTTCCAGGCGAAGGCGCAATAAGGCCTCCCGCTCCCGCCCCGTCTCGCGGGCGGGCGGGCTGTAGAGATTGAGCGGTCGACTTCCGCGCTATGCGCTCACATGCCGCTATCTGGACTGATACCAATTGTGTTCACGTGCGTACCAAGAGAAGCTGAAAAGCTGGGGGGATGGGGGGGCAGGGGAAGTCTTGAGCGTCTATCGTTCGCGTTGGGCGTTCGCGGGATGCCTTCCCCGCTGTTTTCGATTACTTCAATCTTGAGCGCAAACTAGTATGAGAACCTTTCTTCGGTCCTCGGCAAAAGACTTCACGGGGGCGCCCGGCGGAGCGTGGAGATCGTGCCCCGTATCCCCGCGTCTCCGTTCTCCGACTTCCGGCTTGCACCCTGTTTGCATTTTGGGTTAAAGTGGCCGAATGAGGTGTCCAGTGATCCAGCATCCAGCATCAGAACCTTTTAGCCGGATTTCGCAGTGATTCAGCGCTTTTTGAAAAGGCTTTTGAACGATCGACTAAGGGATTTCGAAATTGCCCATCATGCCGAATTCCCAGCTCAGCCGCCGATTTTCGGGAAACTCTCATCTCCGCTCCCGGAAGCCATAAAAGACGCGCTGCTAAAGCTCGGAATATCCGCTCTTTACAGTCACCAGGCACTCGCCCTCGAGCACATCCGCTCAGGCCGGCATACCGTCGTGTCCACGCCGAC
>JBELAB010000453.1:0-2767 GCA_049509275.1 Syntrophobacteraceae bacterium
CTACCAGGCATTAGGAGGCGTATACCCAAGCAGCACGATTAGCCTTACTACTCAGACATGGGGGCCCGTGGCCGGTTTCACCGCGACCTTACCCGGTTACAAGTGCGGCATCTACGGTGGCGATATCAAGCTCGGAGTGCTTGGAAGTCCCCTTGTCTGGGGCAACGTGCATGACCACGAGGCGTGGGGCGGCGTGGGCGGTGACCTTACAGCTAACGGGAATCTTGACGCCACTCAGACTGAATTCTTCAATATTTCCGCTGAGGCTACCGCGGTCTCCTGGAAAATGTGCTCGGGACTTCAGGCGACTGTTTCCATTTTCGCAGACTACACCAAGTTTTACGGGGCAGGCAACTTGTCGGGGCAGGGCACAGGTGCCGCCTACCCCAATGCGGCCGGCCCTGTCGCCTTCAGCATGTCTCCGGATCTGCTCACCGCTGGGCTCAAACTCGTCCTGGCTTTTTGATCGTGTGAGGAAGATACGCGATTTTTTAGCACGGCTCACGGGCAAGTATCATTCTGAGATGGAAAATGTTTGCCTTCGAAGCTATAAAGGCAAAGGACATACGTAGAGTCGTGTTTTTCTCCTCAACGCTTTGGAATGTGCCCGCAAAGCTTATCTTTGACCTCAAATAACAGGCGGACGGCAATGATAGCACCCGTCATTTTGTCCGGTGGTGTGGGATCCAGGTTGTGGCCCCTTTCAAGGGAGCATCTGCCAAAACAGTTGATGCCGCTTATGGGAGGAGAACACTCCCTTTTTCAAAAAACGCTCCTGCGCCTGTCGAACAATTACCGTGGCCGCGCTGGCCGCTATGAAAAACGGCGAAGACCCCGACCTGCTTGTTCTCCCTGCGGATCATCTTATCCGGGAAGATGGCCTTTTTGCACCGGCTGTTCAGCAAGGAACCGAACTTACATCGGATGGCAAAATAATAACTTTCGGGATCGTTCCCGACCGGCCGGAAACAGGTTACGGGTACATCCGCAAAGGGCAATCTGTTCCAGGGCGCTCAAACGGAAACGCCTTCCTGGTTCGCGAATTCTTTGAGAAGCCGGACTATGAAAAAGCATGCTCCTATGTGGATTCAAAAGAGTACTTCTGGAACAGCGGCATGTTCATGTTCCGGGCCTCTGTTTTTCTTGAGGAACTGGGCCGACTTGCGCCTGATATTCTCAGTGCCTGCCGTGAGTCATATGAAAAGGCCAGGCGGGACCTGGACTTTATTCGCCTTGAAGAGGGCGCCTTTGCCTCATGTCCGAATATTTCCCTGGACTATGCAGTTATGGAAAAAACGCCGCATGCAGTCGTAATTCCCCTGACAGTGGGTTGGAGTGATGTTGGGAGCTGGCTTTCACTTCATGAAGTGTGCGAAAAAGACGAGTGCCGCAACGTTGTCACAGGGGATGTTTTACTGGAAGATGTCCGCAACTGCTATATCCATTCGGAAAACAGGCTCATTGCGGCCCTCGGCATAGAAAACCAGATCATCGTCGAGACAAAGGACGCAGTGCTGGTTGCCTCGATGGAACGTTCTCAGGATGTTAAGCTGATTGTCGGCAGACTCAAAAAGCAAATGAGAGAGGAGGCGCTTTCTCATTCCCGGACGTACCGTCCATGGGGGTCTTACGAGTCCATCGATACCGGCGATCGCTTCAAGGTGAAGCGTATAACCGTAAATCCCGGCGCATGTCTTTCTCTTCAGATGCACTACCACAGAGCGGAACACTGGGTCGTGGTAAGGGGAACCGCCCGCGTAACAAAGGGCGATGAGGAATTCATGCTCAATGAAGACCAAAGCTCATACATTCCCTGGGGCACGCGGCATCGCCTGGAAAACCCCGGCAAAATACCTCTGGAACTAATTGAGGTCCAGTCCGGCAGCTATTTGGGAGAAGACGATATCAGTCGGTTTGACGATAAATACGGACGGTGCTGATCGAGTATCCAGGTGGCTTGAGTCATAGCAACAGTGCTTGCCGGAAGCAGTAACTCATGTCCCCGCGGCATACCCCGAAACCATCAAGAGAACTCCACGCTCCCGGAGAGCCTGCCAATGCAGAATAATTTACAATTCCTTGTAGACTTCAGGACCTGCTTTAGCGTCTATAGTATTTAAAATGCGGCGCCAGAGTTATGCTTCGATTCAGGAATGAAGTACGGTTAATAATGGCCGTTGAAAATATTTATCCAACCTGTTATTTGCTGAGATGAGTTTGAACGCTTTGCAGATTTTTTGCTCGATCCAAAGAGGAGTTACGCATGAAAACATGGGAATGGTCATCGAAGATTCTCGTAATTGGATCTGCAGTGGTCTTCCTCGGAGGTTGTGCCACAACACCATACGGCCCATACTACACCGTTAACCCGGTCCCTGTCGAGTCTAACCAGGCCCCGGCGGGAAATGAAGCCAATGATCTGACCGTCGGCCCGCAGGATCATTTCTATCTAATGCACGTCGAAAACGGCACCCCTTTCGGAGTGCATTTTCCTCAAGTTCATCAGGTCCTTTATGAGAAAGGATATGATCAGGTAAGAAGGCAAGGGGAAGCTGATTTTTCGCTTGATATTACGCTGCTCACGGAAGCTCGGGACAACCCGGACGTAAGGGCCGAACACCTTTTAGGCGGAGCGATTCTCGGCGCAGCAACAGGCGCGCTCATTGGCGCGGCAGTCCACGCTCCGGTTACCGGGGCTATTGCCGGAGCGGCGGGCGGCGGCTTCCTTGGGCTGGCCTCTCCAGCGGACACTCCCATGATCAGGATC
>JBELAB010000454.1:0-4016 GCA_049509275.1 Syntrophobacteraceae bacterium
CAGAGAACGCTCAGCAATACAGGCGCGGCGCCGGGGCGCCGTTTTGCCGTGAACGTTGGTTTTGAGTTAATGAACTAAAAACTCAAAACTAAAAACTAAAAACTCAAAGGAACGAAGACTCGATCAGCACTCTTTTTGAGATTTTACATTAAAATGAGCTAATCTGAGAAAACGTCTGCCCGTGCCCGATCCTTGCGCGAAAAGTAATCAGGGTTTGCCCGTATTTCATTCATGTATATGTCATGTCCGTTGCCGTGACGCTTCAGGCAGCATCCCGCCCGGATTAACTGCGAATAAAGGCTAATCCCTCAATCCCTTCACTCTTCACTCTTCACTATTCACTCTTCATTATTGTATTGTAGAAATTGGTTTTTCACTCTTCACTCTTCACTCTTCACTATTGTATTGTGGAACGCCAGGGGGTGATCCGGCCGGATGGACAAATCCAAATACATATACGACCTCGATGACCAGCCCCCGCTCGGGCTTGCCGCACTCTACGGCTTCCAATGGGCAACCATAATTTTTCCCACTTTCATCACTATGGCTATACTTCCGGCGAGGGTACTTCAGATGGGACCCGCCGATGCAGTGCGGTTTCTCCAGCTCATATTGCTTTCCTCGGGTATTTTTACAACTATCCAATGTCTTTGGGGACACAGGTATCCCATCATAGAGGGCCCGTCGATGGTGCTTCTGCTGACCTTCCTCGTTATCGCTCCATACGGCCTGCCTGCCGTGCAGGCCGGAGGAATCGCCGGTGGCCTGTTGCTCATGGCGGCCGTAATTATCGTGAAACCGGAAAGAATTATCTCCCTGATGACTCCGAACGTGATCGGAGTCATCCTGATGCTCATATCTCTAACTCTTCTGTCCTATCTGAGCGAGCTGATGTCGGGGGCGGGATCGCCTCCAGGCAAAGGAAGCGCCGTCAAATTCCTGCTGAGTGTCGGGCTGGTGCTCATGATGAGCACCATGGCATACAGGCTCAGGGGGTTTTTCAAAACAGTCTGGCCGCTCGCTGGAATGGTCATCGGGACGGCGGTTTTCTTCGCCATGGAACATCCTTCGTTCAATCATTTTCTGACCTCTTCATGGTTCTCAATTCCACCTGATATGATTCCCTCAAGGCCGAAATTAACGATATCAGCCCTAATCGCTTTCGCGGTCTCTTATGTGGCCGTGGTGGTAAACAGCATCGGGAGCATTCAGGCCATCGCAAATATAACGAACCGCGAGCGGCTGGCTGCGGCAATTCCGCGCGGGCTTTTCATCAACGGGGTTGGGGGTGTTTTGTGCGGGCTAATGGGAATAATCGGCCTGGTCAGCTACAGCACGAGCCCCGGAATAGTGCTCTCGATGCGGGTTTCGAGCCGGTTTGCGGTAGCCTGGTGTGGGGTTGTGTTAATTTTGGCGGCTTTCATTCCAAAGCTCGCCGCTTTCTTTGTGCTCATTCCGCCCCCAGTCGTCGGGGCGGCCCTGTGCACTGCACTGGGCATTCAGATTGGAGCGGCCCTCGAAATCGTTACCAGATCGGGCATCGAGGAGCGCAGTTATTATATTGTGGGTCTGCCGGTCGTTTTGGGCACTTTGATCGGCTTCTTGCCTCAAAACGTTGTTAATGAACTGCCTCAGGTATTGCGTGTATTTCTCGGCAACGGGCTAACGTTCGGGATACTATCGGTTTTGTTTCTCGAACATGTGCTCATGCGCAGGCCCGCGCCCGCACAAAAGGGAGATTCCGGATGAGCGAAGCAGGATCTGGAGAAGAACGGTCTTCCAGATGCGAAGAACGGTCTTCCAGATGCGGAGAACGGTCTTCCAGATGCGGAGAACGGTGTCCCGGGTGCGGAAAAGTCGTGCGGTTGTACCGAAATCCGCTCCTGACTGTGGATATTATAATTGAAGTCACCGGAGAAGGAATTATTTTGATCGAGCGCAAAAACCCGCCTTTCATTCCAGGCGGGTTCGTAGATTACGGCGAGACGCTGGAGGCCGCTGCAATGAGGGAGGCTCGAGAGGAAACGGGAATGGAGGTCGTTGATCTGAAGCAGTTTCATGCATATTCCGACCCCAAAAGAGACCCGCGAGGACACACGGTGAGCGTTGTTTTCACGGCAATCGGAAGAGGTGTCCCAGAAGCGGCCGACGATGCGAAAAACCTGAAAATATTCCCGCTCGACAGGCTGCCGGAGAATCTGGCGTTCGATCACGCTTTGATTCTGTCAGATTACTTCAACATGAAAGGCGGATATAATTAGCGTCCATCCGGAAACACCGGCTTTAACAGGAATGGGTAACGCCTCGCGGGTGGGCGGACTGTCGAGATACTACCCCTGCCGCCCGCCTCGCGGAGCGTCGAAATATCGGCCGGCGGTCCCACCGCCTGGAAAGAAAGCGGATGAATTTGGGGGAAGAGCCTGAAAATTTGCCTCTCGAGCAGGTTGCATCGGTCGGGGTCGGTATTTATGACAGATCCGGCAAGAGGCTCGAACAGGATCAGTGGGTTATCCGGGAAAGGCCGGTCACCCTGTATCTGAACGGCAGAGAGCTGGTAACGCTTTTGTGCAGCGGGCATCATCTTGACGAGCTTGCCGTAGGGTTTTTCTATGCCGAAGGATTTCTCCGTTCCGTGGAAGATATTCTGGGCATTGACGTAGACGATGAAGCCGGGGCGGTGAATCTTTCGGCCAGAGGGGACTCCTCGATCACCGAAGGTTTGTGGCAGAAGCGCACGATTTCTTCCGGATGCGCAAAAGGCTCTCTTTTTTATTTTTCTCTTGATGCGCTTTTGAGCAAGCCGGTCAAGAGCGATATTCGGATTACGCCGGGCCGGATACTCGACCGGGTGGAGGATTTGAACCACCTGAGCGAAACATACCGCCGCACTCATGGCGTACACAATACAGCGCTTGCCGACCCGGACAGGGTTGTCCTTTTCCGGGACGACATAGGGCGTCACAACGCGGTGGACATGATAGTGGGCCATGTCTTCCTGCATGGAATCCCGCTTCAGGACAAAATGTTAATCACCACCGGCAGGCTGACGTCCGAAATGTTGATCAAGGCCGCCAAAGTAAGCATACCCGTCGTTGTCAGCCGCAATACGGCCACCAGTCTGGCGATTGAGCTTGCCGTCTCGCTCGGGGTCACTCTTATCGGGCATGCTCGAGGAGGCAAGTTTACGGTCTATAATGGACAGGAAAGAATAGATGCCGGTCTATCTGGATAATGCTGCAACCAGTTTTCCCAAGCCGAAGGAAGTTATCGAGGCGGCTGGAAGGGTGCTGGAGGGCGTGGGCGCTTCCCCGGGCAGGGGCGCGCACAGATATGCCAGAGAGGCGATGGCCATTGTTTCCGATTGCAGGCAAAAGACCGCCGCAATACTTGGAGTTAAAGACACTGACCGGGTGGTTTTCACGAAAAATGCAACCGAGAGTATCAATCTTGTCTTGAAAGGCTGGCTCAGGCCCGGGGACCGGGTCCTCTATTCTGCAATGGAACACAACTCGGTAGTTCGCCCCTTGACGAGACTCGCATCCCAGGGCGTCAATATCGATATGATTCCGTGCGACCCTGGCGGGGTTCTGGACCTTGGGGTCTTGGCGCAGATGCTTCGCTCTGAGGTCAGGCTGGTTGTCCTGGTGCATGTATCGAATATAAACGGAGCGCTGATGCCGGTTGCAGAAGTATCTGAAATGTGCGCTCGCGCAAGAGTGCCCCTATTTTTGGATGCAGCGCAAAGTGCGGGGGTGCAGCCGATTCAGGCCGAAGAACTGGGGATTGGAATGCTAGCCTGTTCCGGACACAAGGCTTTGCTTGGACCCCCGGGGGTCGGCATTCTCTACTTGAGGCCCGACCTCGATGTGCTGCCCCTCATGGAGGGCGGCACCGGCAGCCGGTCCGAGGAACTCGAACAGCCTGAATTCTGTCCCGACCGATACGAGAGTGGAACACCCAATCTGCCGGGCCTGGCCGGGCTTTGCGCAGGAATCGGCTATATCGAGGAAACGGGA
>JBELAB010000455.1:0-3670 GCA_049509275.1 Syntrophobacteraceae bacterium
GAGACTGTGTCGCAATTACGGCCTGAAATAGGCCTTTTTTTGCCAATATTTCTAACCATATCAGATTGTTATGTGCTATATTCGCCCCAATACAGGAGGGGCTATGGCATATCGACATGGTACAGACCGTAATCAGATGATGGTGCTGCCGCCGAGCTTGGATCAGTATGTTTCCAGGGAACATCCGGTTCGCGCCTATGATGCATTTGTCGACGCACTTGATTTTAGGGAGTTGGGAATTGAACTCGATTACCGGAAGGTTGGCAACAGCGAGTATGATCCCCGATGCATGCTGAAGCTCTTATTATATGGCTATTCTTACGGGGTTAAGAGTTCTCGGAAACTGGAGCGAGAGGTCCACAATAATCTTTCCTTCATATGGCTGATGAGGCAATTAAGGCCGGACCATAAAACTATCGCCGAATTTCGACGCAAGAACAAGCAAGCCTTGGAAAAGGCTCTGAGTCTTTGTGCCAGGCTTTGCCTGAATCTGGGACTTATAGAGGGCAACGTACTCTTTTTGGACAGCACAAAACTTCGAGCCAATGCCGGAAAGCGAAATGTACACAAAAAGACATGGTATCAGGGGCAACTCAAAGAAATTGATGAACGCATAAAGCGGCTTTTGGACGAATGCGACCAGGTAGATAAAAGCGAATCCCACTGCACTTCGTTTGTGGCAATGCCAAAAAAGTTGGCACAGGCCAAAAAGCTTAAGGAATCCATTGAGAATGCTCTGGCCGAGTTCAGCGAACGCGGTGATAAGACTAAGGATGGAAAAGAGCGAAAGGTAAACCGGATCGATCCAAAAAGCGTGGTAGTAAAAAGCCCTCAAGGCACCCATTGCGGGTATTCCATGCAGTCTGTTGTGGACGACCAAAACGGGCTGATTGCTCACACCGATGTTGTGAGCGAGCCAAATGACTCTAACCAGTTAGCCGTTCAAATTTGTGGGGCCGAAGCCGATCTTGGACGTGAGTGCAAGATGGCCTGCGCCGATGCTGGGTATTCGGATATTGTCGAAATTGAAAAGCTTGAATCGGCCGGAAAAACGGTTGTGGTTCCTTCTCAGATTCAGGCTTTGCACGGAGAGATTGGTCCTTTTGACAAGAGTAGATTCGCCTTTGATGCTGAATCGGATTGTTACCTTTGCCCGGAGGGGCACCGGCTGATTTTTAGGCGCTTCAAGGACAAAGCAAGGCAGAAAAAGGACTACCGTATTGAAAAGCCTCTAATATGCAGATCCTGCCGGCACTTTGGCGCATGCACCGAGTCAAAACAGGGCCGCACTGTAACGCGTCATATACTTGAAGAACTACGGGAAACGGTATCCAGGCGGTTTGAGGAACCTGAGATCGGGGAGATTTACAAACGAAGAAAAGCTCGGGTCGAGCATCCATTTGGATTTATTAAGAAAATATTAGGCTTTGGCCAGTTTTTTCTACGAGGGCTGGATGGGGTCCGGGCAGAAGCATCTATACTGGCAACATGCTTTAACCTGAGACGAATGATAAACCTGCTTGGTGGTGTGAGGGGATTTATAGCCGCAATCCAAGCAGTTTAATAGAAAGATTGGGGGGGATATAACTCTGTTGGGAGTGAGATCCCGCGCCATGTGATACTGTAACAATGGGCTCGTAGAACAAAACAGGCCCAGTAGATACCGGCAGTCGTGTTTGGAAAATTCCAGAAATCGCCGGTCTATGTTCGCGAAAAGTAGAAAGCGAACAGTGCGCGGTCTGAAAACCGGTTACGACACAGTCTCGAATGCTGAGAGGGACCGAAGCCTTTCCATTGCCTGTCCTGTGAAGGCCATTTGCTTTCTTTTCGTATGCTGGAATCACCTTCGGCTCTTTTGCAGCCTTCTGCAATGCGACCTTTTTCCGCAATGCCGTGGCGCCTCCAATGGTTGAATGGCCATTGGAGCCTCCGATCAGGGTTTCAAGTTCGGCCACAGATTGTTTCATTTGCTCTGCCTGGGCGTTCATCTCTTCGGAAGCGGAAGCAGATTCTTCGGCATTCGCGGAATTGCGCTGAACCACATTCTCCATCTCGGTCACGGCTTTACTGATTTGTGTAATCCCCTGAGCCTGTTCACCGGATGCCGCTGAGATTTCCCCTACCAACTCTCCCATCTTGGCGGAGCTGGTTTGTACTTCGGAGAATTCCGCGTTGGTCTTTTGGACAACTTCAGAACCTTCATTTATTTTTTTGACTGTCCCTTCAATCAGACTGGCAGTATTTTTCGCCGCCTCGGCAGCTCTCATAGCCAAATTTCTTACCTCATCCGCAACAACGGCAAATCCCGCTCCGGCCTCACCGGCCCTGGCGGCCTCAACCGCTGCATTCAGCGCCAGCAGGTTCGTTTGAAAGGCGATTTCGTCAATGGTCTTGATGATTTTTGAAGTCTCTTCACTGGCTTTTGAAATCTCCTGCATGGAAGCGGTCAGGTTCGTCATTGATCCGTTGGCGCGATCGATAACCAGCCTGGTCTTGTTCATCAAATCGTTGGCCTGATTAGCGCTTGCGGCATTCTGTCTTGTCATGGAGGCCATCTCTTCCAAAGATGAGGAGGTTTCCTCAATTGCCGCGGCCTGTTCGGATGCTCCTTCCGCAAGCTGCTGGCTTGCCGATGCAACCTGGCCGCAGGCTGCGCCCACCCGCTCTGCGTTTTGAGACAAGGCTTCGATAGCCCTTTTCAGCGACCGAGTCACGCCGCGGTGGATGAAGAGCCCGAGGATTCCCAGGAGTGCAAGTCCGATCAACACCACAGAGACGCCGGCGCTTCCAGCCGTCGAAGAGCTCTCTTGCATCTGATGACTGGTCATGTCTGTTATGGCGCGTGCCGCGGTCTGAATCTTGCCGGCGTTATCCCTCAGGTTGCCCGTCAGGTCCCGGTTCCGCTGCCATAACTGAACGAGAGTGGACTGCAGACGATCGATCTCGGGCGCCAACTTCAGGGCTTCCTGCCATCGCCCCATGACATCCTTGTCCTTGGAGACCGATATGAGCGTCCCGATGTTCTTGGTAGCCAGTTGCAGCCTGCCGGTCAATTCGGCTTCCTGCTTCTGGTAATCGTCCAGGCGGGCGAAAAGGAGGAGATCCTGGATATGCAGTTGCTTGACGTACCAAAAGGATAAAAAGCTCTTGATTTCCCTTCGGATGTTGGCGGTGGTACCGTCAAGGTCTTCGCCGACCAAGTTGATCTGTGTTTCCCGCTTGTCGATGATTGCAATGGCCTCCTCAAGCATGCTCTGCAATTGACGAATCGTTTGGTTGAGCGCACTCTTGGTCTGCTCCGAGGCTTCGATATTTCTCGTCGCTTCCTGGAACGTGGTTTCGTGCTCCTGGCGCAGTTTTTTGATCTCTTCTATCCGGGCACGGACCCCTGCATCTGCGCTGAGCTCCATGATGCGCTCGATTAAGGCATTTACCCCTGCAAGGACCCCGTTATAGTCTTTCAACACGCTCTTATCATTGGAGTTGATGAATTCCTTCTCGATGAGCATCGTCGATAAGATGCCCTGGGAAACTTCGCCGGCAGCTTGCCCTACGGCCACCCCGGATTGAACCTTCTGTGCCAGAAACCTGTTGACGCCGGCACTGATGGACATCCCGGATACGCCGAGGATGACGAGCAGGAGAATCTTCCCGCCAATATTGGAGAACC
>JBELAB010000456.1:0-2570 GCA_049509275.1 Syntrophobacteraceae bacterium
GCCAAAAGGATCGGCACGACAGGTTCTTTCTTCCCAACCATCATGTCGAAAGTTCGTTGCGAGTCTGCTGATCTCAGATACGGGACATTTTTTTGGGGCGCTTGAGATTATTTTGACGGATGCGTATGTGCTCATGAACCCTTACATTGCAGCTTCGATTTCTGTGCTGAGTCTTGCAGCCGGAGCCTTATTGCAGTTTTGGTTATCGCGTCGCAACACTGACTGGTCCCGTTTGCAGGAAAAACGCGTTCAGGCATATGTAGATTTTTTGAAGGGTATTGCCGGAGTGGCACAAGCCCTCAGGTTCGATGACAAGAAAGCTGAGCACGATTCTTCGGCTTTAGTTGCTGACGCTAGGGCCAGAATAGCAGTATACGGCCATTCTCAAGTAATTTCTGCCTTGGCTGCATTTTGCAGGACAGACCAACACCTGATGTCCACTGATACCTGTAAGGTTTTCATCCAGCTAATCCAGACAATGCGCCAGGTCAGTAAAGTCGCATCGATCTCGATTGATGATAATGAACTCTATCTGGTGCTTTTCGGTTAGCGACCAAATGTCTGAGCATCTCCCCCCCACTTCTCCGTTTCCTTTCAGCATCATTGTGTTCTTCTTTTTGCGCCGAGTGAAAAAACTGGGCCTGAACGTTCCGCGAAGCCTTCTGCTATTCGTCATCCGACTTCGGCAAGGAAACCGGGGAAGCGGAACTGCCCGCTTCCCCGTGAGGCTCTCACACTAATTGCTGAAGGGCGCTTCCAGTCGGCGCCTCCTGTTCATTTCTTCTTCACACTGGAAAGAACCTGGGCGAAAGCATCTTTAGCGATCGCACCCATTTCTCCCAGGTTTTCCACCACTGTTATTCCGGCTTCGCGCATGGCCTTGATCTTGCCCTGCGCCGTCCCGCTCGATCCGCTGATGATCGCGCCCGCATGGCCCATACGCCGCCCAGGAGGAGCGGTCAGCCCAGCGATGAAGCCGATTACCGGCTTGGTCACGTTTTTCCTGATGAAGTCAGCGGCCTCTTCTTCAGCCGATCCGCCGATCTCGCCCACCATTATGATGGCGCGGGTTTCCGGGTCAGACTGGAAGGCCGAAAGACAGTCGATGAAGTTGGTACCGTTTACCGGGTCTCCACCAATGCCGATTACGGTGCTCTGGCCCATTCCAAATTGTTGAATCTGGTGAACCGCTTCATAGGTGAGGGTCCCCGAGCGGGCCCGGAGTAATTATGCCGGGGCAGTTGGGGCCGATCAGCCGGCTGTTGCTCGTCTTCAGGTAGTTCTTGACTTTCAGCATATCCATGACTGGGATGCCTTCGGTGATTGCCACCATCAGCGGCACGCCGGCGTCGATCGATTCCATTATGGCGTCAGCGCAAAAAGCCGGCGGCACAAAAACCATCGCGGCGTTGGCGCCCGTTTCCTTTACGGCTTTTGCCACTGTATTGAAAACGGGGATTCCTTCAATGCTCTGGCCGCCTTTGCCCGGGGTTACCCCGGCAACCACGTTGGTTCCGTAGTTCTTGCAATTAAGCGTGTGGAACTGGCCTTCGCGGCCGGTAATCCCCTGAACCAGAAGCCTTGTATTCCGATCCACCCAAATGCTCATGATATCCTCCTATCCCTTCGCAATCGCTGCAATTTTTTGGGCGGCGTCTGAAACGTCTTTTGCCGTTATTAGATTGAGCCCGGATTCACTCAGGATTCTCCGGCCCTCTTCAACATTTGTCCCTTCCATCCGAATGACGATCGGGACCTTGATTCCCACTTTCTTTGCCGCTTCGACAACACCATTCGCCAGCCTGTCGCACCGCAGGATGCCGCCGAAAATATTTATGAGCACGCCCTTGACCGTCGGATCCGCCAGAATGATCCGAAACCCGTTTTCCACCTGCCCGGCGCTCGCACCGCCGCCGACATCGAGAAAGTTGGCCGGCACCGCCCCCGCCTGCTGGATGAGGTCCATCGTGGCCATGGCCAGGCCTGCGCCGTTTACCATGTTGCCGATATTGCCCCCCGGCATTTTGATGTAATTAAGATCGTACTTGGAGGCTTCAACCTCGGAGGGGTCTTCTTCGTCCAAGTCACGGTATTCCACAACGTCCTTATGCCGATACAAGGCGTTGTCGTCAAAATTGATCTTGCCGTCCAAAGCTACAACCCTGCCGTCTTTGGTCAGGATCAGGGGATTGATCTCCACCAATGAGCAGTCGTAATCCACGCACAGCTTGTAGAGCTTGGAGACCATGGCGTTAAACTGCTTCACCAGGTCCCCCGTCAGGTTCAACCCGTAGGCCAGTTCGTTAGCATGATATCCCTTCATACCAACGAGCGGGTCTATATAAACCTTGATAATCTTCTCAGGCGTTTTGGCGGCCACTTCCTCAATGTCCATGCCGCCTGCCTCGCTGGCCATAAAGACGATCTTCGCGGTCCCTCTGTCCGGGAGCACGCTCAGGTAGAGTTCTTTTTCGATCGGAAGACCTTCTTCGACCAGGAGCTTCTTTACAACCTTACCCTCAGGACCCGTCTGGTGAGTTACAAGGGTCATCCCGAGAATGCTGGATGCG
>JBELAB010000457.1:0-2663 GCA_049509275.1 Syntrophobacteraceae bacterium
CCGTAAGGATCGACATTGAGCTTGTTTTTAACCTTTTCTGTCCTGGCTGCATCTCGTAAAACGCCCCGATGATGCGCATAATTTCCTCACCCTTTTAGAACCGGCGGCCTCCAGGCCCGTACGCGAACAGCCTTTCACGCCGCACTCATGATTAGATATTGTCCCGGTCTCACGTAAGATCCGGGCGCAACCGCAACACAAATCACCTTTACTTACAAAAAAAACCAATAGAGGTCAAGTTTTAATCGCCGATTCCTCCACAAATGGTTTTTCAAATTTTCCGACCTGTACGACTTCCCGGTGCCGAGCGCCGTTCTCGACGCTCCGCCAGATTTTTCCCTTCCCACTACCACGATCTCAATTTATACTCAGCCGGGAAACTTTAGGAACAGATTCTAAAAAATATAATCAAAAGGATTCGAGTTGATGGGCGTCTATGAACGGCAACTCAGACTGGTTGCCCCCTACTGGCGCAGGATTGCGCTTGCGATGCTTTGCATGGCCCTTGTGGCTGCCTGTTCCACGGCAGGTCTCTATCTCATCAAACCGGCGTTCGATGACCTGATTGTCAAGAAAAACAAGGAGATGCTGAACCTGCTATGCACGGCTGTGCTCGTCATCTTTGCCGTCAAAGGCGCATCTTTATGCGCCAACGCCTATCTTATGAGCGACGTCAGTCAGCGGATAATAACCAAGCTTAGGGAGGACGTTTACAATCACATACAGCGCCTGCCCATTCCCTACTTGGACATGATGAAAACCGGGAACCTGATGTCCCGAATACTCAATGATGTGGGCGCTGTCCAGAGCACTCTTTCCGGGTCCGTGACGGGAATAATAAAAGAGACGTTCAGCGTAATCGGCTGTGTCGGCATAATGTTCTACATGGATTGGCGGCTGGCAATTGGAGCTATACTTATTGTGCCGGTGGCCTTTGTGCCGGTTTTCAAGGTCGGTAAGATATTGCGCAAGACCAGCGCCAAGGCTCAGCAAACCATGGCGGACCTCTCGGTCCTAATGCACGAGACAATAGGCGGAAACCGGATAGTAAAGGCTTTCGGCATGGAGGCCTATGAAAAGAACCGCTTTCACCAGGAAAGTGCAAGACTGCTGCAGTACACCATGAAAGCGGTGGTCGTCAGCTCTGTAAACAGCGCAGCAATGGAATTCCTTGGCGGAGTGGGCATAGCCTCAATTATGTTATATGGAGGCTACCAGATTATTGGCGAAAAAATGACAGCAGGAAACCTCATCGCATTTCTGGCCGCTCTCATCAGCCTCTATGATCCGGTTAAACGCCTGGCGAACATCTATTCTGCCATCCACCAAGGGTTGGCGGCCGCTGACAGGGTTTATGAACTTTTGGACCGGCCCACCGAGATACTCGACCAACCCCATGCGATGACCCTGGAGCCTGTCAGGAAATATTTGGAATTCAGGAACGTCTCTTTCAGTTACGGGGCAAAACCGGTCCTGTCGGGGATCGGCTTCAGGGCTGACGCGGGACAGGTTGTAGCTGTGGTTGGCATGAGTGGGGCCGGCAAGACCACCTTGATAAACCTGATCCCCAGGTTCTATGAGGTTTCCGAAGGGGCCATTGTCATTGACGGAATCGACATCCGGGACGTAACCCTTGCATCCCTGCGTTCTCAGATCGCCATTGTCACCCAGCAGTCCGTCCTTTTTAATGACACCTTCAAGAATAATATAGCATACGGCGACATCCGCAAAAGCGATGAAAAAATAATTGCGGCGGCCAAGGCGGCTAACGCATATGATTTCATAATGAAACTGCCCAGGCAATTTGAAACCACCGTCGGTGAGCAGGGGACCAGGCTCTCGGGAGGAGAACGCCAGCGAATTTGCATCGCACGCGCTCTGCTCAAGGATGCTCCGATTCTCATACTCGATGAAGCCACCTCCTCGCTTGACAGCGATTCCGAACTCGAGGTGCAGAAAGCCCTCGAAAACCTTATGAGGGGCAGAACTACGATCGTAATAGCCCACCGCCTCTCCACTGTGCAGAATGCCGATTTCATAATAACCCTGGCAAATGGAAAGATTGTCGAACAGGGCCGTCACTCCGAGTTGATGATGCTTGACAGTGAATACCGCAGGCTCTATCAGTTGCAGTTCTCTCAATTCTCCAAAGATGACCGGGCAATGGCCCTCGGGCATTCCTGAAACGAAAAGGAGATCAGCAAACAAAGGCTCGGATAGAATAGAAGCTAAAACCTCGTATGATAGACTTACATATATCATTTAATTAAAAACGCGCATCATGCAAAAATAAATACCAGATAGTGTTACATGTGCATGTCGCTATTCTGTGCGCTCGCCAGTCGTGATGACATTGTTATAAAGTACAAAGACAAGTGCGAAGCCGCCTATAAGGTGGCTACTTTGTGACCGCTGCTGTTGGCGGAGCCATCCGCGATGCCCTCCAAGCGAGTGCCGTGCATTGAAGGCAAGCCCACCGTCGAGCACATTAATAAGCGAAGTGCAAAGGCGTGTAAGCCTCGCTGCGCGCCCTGTTTTCGCTTATATCATAATTCTGCTTTTATTCCGGTGGGTGTCAATGAATCTCCTCGCGGGCCCCCACCCGTTGAACACCGTCCACAAGACCTCGTTGAATCAAATAATCCAGGATCAGGCGTGCGTTT
>JBELAB010000458.1:0-2665 GCA_049509275.1 Syntrophobacteraceae bacterium
AAACAAGATGCCAGGGGAGAAATACCATTTCATTTCCCTAGAAGGATATCGAGAATCCGGGCCACATCGACGTGTTTGCGCACAAGTTCGGCAAGCTTGTCGTACTGCTCCTCTTTCCAGAGCCGGAAAGAAAAAGAATCCGAAACCTGGGCCACAATCTTGCCGGACCTTCTTCCAACATCTTCGAGGAACATGTTCCGGAACCCGTCGTTGTCGAAGATACCGTGCATGTATGTGCCCCATGCTCTTCCGTCGGGCTGTGCGAGCCCGTCCTCCATGTCGACGGCCCTGCCCTCCCGCCGCACGATCCTGAAGAGCGCTTTTGCCTCCCCGCGCGAAATGCTCCGGCCCATGTGGATTTCATATCCCGAAAGCATCTCCCTGCGCCCTGGAAAGGGCAGCGATTCGGAGATAACGCTGGCCTCGACCTGCGAGGTTATTTTTTCGGGATACATTTCGGTTTCCATATCCAGAAGGCCCAGACCGGGGATGGTATCTATCGAGCTTTCAATTCCGAGCGGGTCGCGCACTATGGAGCCCATCATCTGGTATCCGCCGCAAAGCCCGACTACGGTGCCGCCCGATTTATGGAAGGCGCACAGCGCATCGGCCATGCCATTTTTGCGCATTGCCGCAAGGTCTTCAATAGTGTTCTTGCTTCCCGGAATGATCACCGCGTCGAATCCGAAAATTTGGGCCGGCCTGTCGAAATAAACCAGATCGACCCTCGGGTCGTTCTCGAAGGGGTCGGCATCCGTGTAGTTGGAAATGAACGGCAGGCGGACGATGCCGATGCGAATTGCGCAGGGATCGGTTTTGCTGCTCGCTTTGCTCATTCGCCGCCCGAGCGCCACGGAGTCTTCTTCGGGCAGCGAGATGTTTTCAAAGTAAGGCACAACCCCGAATACCGGAACACCGGAGCGCGATTGCAGTATTTTAACCCCGTCTTCAAACAGGCGCGGGTCTCCCCTGAATTTGTTAACGATAAACCCGATAATCCGGTCCCGCTCTCCGGCTTCCAGCAGTGAGAAGCTTCCGAGCAGGGCCGCAAATATCCCTCCCCGGTCGATGTCTCCCACCAGGATGCATTTGGCGCCGGCCATTTCGGCCATAGCCATATTCACCAGGTCGTGTTCCTTAAGATTAAGCTCGACCGCGCTCCCCGCCCCTTCTATGACTATTAAGTCGTTTTGGGCGCAAAGCCTTTCAAATGCGCCCCGGACTATTGGGACAAGTTCTTTTTTGTATTCGTAATAGTCTTTTGCCGAAAAATTCCCGATCACGCGTCCGAGCACGATCACCTGAGAGCCCATTTGCGAAGTGGGTTTAAGAAGGACTGGGTTCATGTCCACATGAGGCTCGATTCCCGATGCCTCGGCCTGGACAACCTGGGCGCGCCCCATTTCCCCGCCTTGTGGGGTGATAAAGGAATTCAAGGCCATGTTTTGCGCCTTGAAGGGCGCCACGCGATATCCCTCGTTTTTGAAAATGCGGCAGAAAGCAGCGGCCAGGACGCTTTTGCCCACATCGGAGCCGGTCCCCAGAAACATTAGTGACTTTGCGCTCGACATTTTAAATCGGTTTACCTCCCCTTTGCCCACTCGGCGCAGTGGCTGACGAATTGGCCTGCGGCCTCGGGGGCGCTGCCCCAGTGCAGGTGGATATAGCTGGCAAGCACAGAACCGGCCTGATAGCCCTCGGGACGGACGGCTTCGTGTTTACGCCCGCGCAGGTCATAGGCGAACTCGAGCTTTGAGTTTTCGGAGTAGTGGACTTCGTCCCTTCCTGCTTCCCGCTTCACGCTTCCTTCTTCAGGCCCCTGTCCCACTATTTCGGAGTAGTGGAATTCATGGCCACGGATGACCCTGCCGGGACCCCCGAGCAGACATTGCCGGCGCAGGACGACCTCTGTATATCCGAGCGCCTTGCGCCGGGGCAGCATTCTGGTCCCGAACGGCAGTATCCCTGCCATATTGTACTTTTCCCCTTCAATATTATCTATAAAACGGCCAAGGGTCATCAGGCCGCCGCATTCGGCATAGATCGGCATCCTCAGCCCGGCGCGCTCGCGAAGAGAGTCCAGAAAACGGGCATTCCCGGATATGGCCTTCGCAAAAAGCTCCGGGTATCCCCCGCCCAGATATGCTCCCGAGCATGCCTCCGGGAGGGCCTCGCCGCGCACCGGAGAAAAAAAGCGAAGCCGCGCCCCGGCCTTCTCCAGAAGTTCCAGGTTATCCGGATAATAGAAACAGAAAGCCTCGTCGCGCGCCACTGCAATCTCAGGCGGAACGGCGCCGGAGCCTGTATCTCCACGCTCCGCGAGGCGGGCGCCTGGAAGGCCGGCCGTGAGATCCGAAGTCAGGGGGCGAGGCCCCGTTTGCATGGAATACCGGGTCTTTTCCAGAAGCAGGTCAATGTCGAGGCGCTTTTCCATAAGTTCTGCCAACATCTTCCGCCACCCGGCGTCCAGCCTCATTTCGTCGGCGGTTACGAGCCCCAGGTGCCGCTCGGGTATTCGGACCCGGTCTTCTCCGGGAATGCCGCCCAAAACGGCGACTTCCGGACATGCGGAAGCTACCGCCTCCTTCAGGTACTTCAAGTGCGCCTCTCCGCCGATCTGGTTGAAAATAACCCCGGCAAAATTCAGCGCCGGATCGAATCGCGT
>JBELAB010000459.1:0-2713 GCA_049509275.1 Syntrophobacteraceae bacterium
GGTTTGGAAGTCCACATTTAAGCCGAGCGTTTTGGTTCACAAGGTTTCGCGGGGTGACACGCTCGATTCGATCGCCCTGAAGTACAATTCAACCAGACAGCAAATTTGTATCTGGAACAATATTGCAGGAAATAAAATACGAGTCGGACAAACGCTCAAGATTTACAGGTAGGGGATTTCCCGATTTATGAATCGGCATTAGTTCTCGTTTTCAGGCGCGATTTGGGCCCCGCTTAAACTCTTGACAAGCATGTCGGGGAGAACTACGATAATGCGCCGTTTAAGTCAAAAAACTTAATTATTCTGGTGAAATATGGATAAATACCAAAGATTCTCCGAGCTGCTTTTGCAGAGCCGGTATGCCATAGCTCTGACAGGCGCCGGGATATCGGTGGAGAGCGGAATACCTGATTTCAGAAGTGAGAAGGGATTCTGGACCAAATATGACCCGTTTGAATACGGGCATATAGATTCTTTCCGCGCCGATCCTGCGAAGGTATGGAAAATGCTAGTGGAGATGGGCGCCCTGGTGGAAGGAGTCAATCCCAACGATGCGCATCTTGCGCTGGGCGAGCTCGAGAAGCTCGGCATCATAAAGATGGTTATCACTCAGAATGTGGACAGCCTGCACCAAAGGGGGGGCAGTTCCAATGTCGTTGAATTTCATGGAAACTTCCGCACAATGCACTGCGACAACTGTCAGAAGCCTTTTCGTCGAGAGGACATCTCACTGGTGAGCCTTCCGCCTTTATGCCCGTGCGGGGGACCGATTCGGCCGGACGTTATCCTGTTCGGGGAGGGAATACCTGCCGAAGCGTACACCAGCGCATTCGACGCGGCGGAGAAGTGCGATCTGATGGTTGTAGTCGGGACTTCTGCAAGTGTTGCTCCCGCCTCCCACCTTCCACTGATTGCCAAGAGGAGGGGGGCGCATATTCTGGAAATAAATCCGGTTGCCTCCGAAGTGTCCGGCCAGATAACGGAATTACACATTATGGAGGGCGCCGCAGCAGCTCTGAGGAATATTATGAAAATTGTCAGATCGATGCATAAAGGGGATACAAATTGATGCCTATACAATTTTTGTCGGCAATAGCATATGCCGCTCGCGATTTCGACGCGCCTTATCAGAGATCGGCAGACAACGTGATGGATATGGTCTTCAATGCCGGGCCGATGGTGAAGTTCGTGTTGTTGATCCTTATGGCGCTTTCCGTTTCGTGCTGGTGTGTTATAGTGCTCAAATACCGCCTGATCCGCCGGGCAAACCGGGAGTCGGGTGAATTCATATCCATTTTCAGACAGCGTAAGAACTACTCTGCGCTGTACCGGGACAGCGAAAAGCTGGCAGACAGCCATCTCGCACAGATTTTCCGGGTAGGCTATGCGGAACTGAGCAGGCTCGGGAAATCGCTGGAAACAAGGAACGTGCTCGAGCTGTCTTCAAACCCCGAAATCCTGCTGGAGAACGTTGATCGGGCGATTCAGGGCGGAATGACTTCGGAGCGGCAAAGATTGGAGCGCTTTCTGCCTCTGCTTGCCACAACCGGCAGCACCGCCCCGTTTATCGGCTTGTTTGGAACGGTTTGGGGCATCATGACGAGTTTTCAGGAAATCGGCATCAAGGGCGCCGCCAACCTGGCCGTTGTGGCCCCGGGCATTTCGGAGGCCCTTGTTGCCACTGCTATCGGTCTGGGAGCGGCGATTCCCGCGGTTGTCGCCTACAATCACTTTTCCACTAAGATCAGGGGAATCGAAAACGAGATGAGCCATTTTGCCGCCGATTATCTGAATATGCTCAAACGCGACCTGATGCGGAAGGGCAGGCAGGAAGAAGCGGCGCCGAGCCAGTCCTCGGAGCATAGGTTTGCTTTGCAGGATTAAATTTAAAGGATAGAGGCTGATGCAAGCCAACGGAAGCGGTTCCAGAGGGATGGTTTCTGAAATTAACGTTACGCCGCTTGTAGACGTAATGCTTGTTCTGCTCATCATATTCATGGTGACGGCCCCGATGATGACCCAGGGAGTTGATGTGAAGCTGCCTGAGAGTTCAGCGCCGGCCATCCGGTCTGATGAAGAACGGCTGGTCGTCACGATTACTCAGGACCGCAAAATCTATCTCAACGACAATGTGGTGGAGTCCGGCGAACTGGGATCCAAGCTGGCTGCCATTACTCGCAACCACCCCGATCGGAAGGGAGTTTTTCTGCGAGCCGACGAGAAAATTCCTTATGGGTATGTAATGGAGGTTATGGGACTGATAAAAGAGGCCGGGATTGATCAGATAGGGATGGTGACCGAGCCTGCCAAGAGTCCTGTTAACAATTCTCAACAAAAAGGTAAGGGTAGGATTTGATTTCCCTTCACAGTCTGCTGCCGCATGGCTGCCGGTGCGTCCTCACGAACAATCGGACGCGAACTGGGCACTCACGAAAGATCGTGCCCGGACTGGGCGCTCACAAAAAGATCGCGCCCGGACTTGAAGCATTTAACCATGTCAGGAATGCCAAGCCCGGACCTGAGCGAAGTGAGGGTCCAGAATCTAACTATGTTAGGAATGCCAGGCCCGGATCTGAGCGAAGTGAGGGTCCAGCGTCGAACACCGGTTTGTATGTTAAACGCGAACCCGATCGTAGTGAGGGTTCCCCGCACCCCGCAAGATTTGGCCGCGCGCGCAAACGCGCGCGGCCAAGCGCTCGGCGCCGGCGGCGGT
>JBELAB010000046.1:0-16508 GCA_049509275.1 Syntrophobacteraceae bacterium
GGCGCTGCGCGCTGCCTACAGCCCGGTCCTGCGGCTGGCGCTTGAAAACCGGAAGACCGTTGTCGCGATCGGACTCTTGTTTCTGGTGGGGGTCGGCCTTCTGGTCCCGCGGCTGGGCACGGAGTTTCTTCCGGCCCTCGAGGAAGGCAATTTCGATATTCATGCGGACATGCCCCCGACAATATCGCTCGAGGCAGCCTTCTCTACGGTAACGAAGATTCGCGAAGTTCTCCTGCGCCATCCGGAAGTCAGTACCGTGATCTCCCAGCATGGCAGGCCGGACAACGGTAGCGATTCCGGCGGGTTCCACAATTCCGAGATATTCGTCTTTTTGAAGCCGTTCGACCAATGGCCTCCGGGCATGACCAAGGAAAAATTGACGCAGGAACTGCAGGAGGAGTTCTCCAGGGAGTTCATCAGCGTCGTCTTCGACTTCTCGCAGTACATACAGACCAACGTCGAAGAGGGCATGTCCGGTGTCAAAGGCGCCAATTCCGCCAAGATCATCGGTCCCGATCTGGCGGTATTAGAGCGGATTGCCGATCAGATCAGACACGAAATGAAGCAGGTCAAAGGAATCGAAGACCTCGAGATCTTTCGGGTCCTTGGGCAGCCAAACCTCAACATCACGGTCGACCGTGCAAGGGCGGCCCGCTACGGCCTCAATACCGGCGATGTCAACACGGTTGTACAAACAGCTTTGGGCGGCACGCTGGCCACCACTGTCCTGGAGGGCGACCGCCAATTCAACCTCACCGTTCGGCTGGCGCCCGAGTATCGGGAGAGCATCGATGCGGTGCGCAATATCAAGGTCGGCTATCAAACCGCCAACGGCACGAATGCGTATATTCCGCTCAGCGAACTCGCCGCCATAACCCTGGATACCGGTGCATCCTATATCTATCACGAGCGCAACCAGCGGGATATCCCGGTCAAGTTCAGCGTGCGGGGCCGCGACCTTGGAAGCGCCGTCGCCGACGCACAAAAGCGTATTGCGCAGAATGTGAAGCTGCCGAGTGGATACCGGATCGAGTGGGCTGGCGAGTTCGAGGAACTTCAACTCGCAGCAAAGCGGCTGGAGGTCATCGTGCCGATCAGTCTCGTTCTGATCGTAGCGATGCTCTACGGCCTGTTCAATTCCATGCTTGACAGCCTTCTGGTGCTGGCCGGAATACCTTTTGCCGTCGCCGGCGGCGTGCTGTCGCTCTATGTCACAGGGCTCGACTTCAGCATCTCCGCCGCGATCGGTTTCGTATCGCTTTTCGGGGTCTCGGTCATGAATAATATACTACTAATAACTTATTATAACGAGGTCAGGCGGACGCACACCCACCTGGACAGAGAGGAAGCTATGTTTCATGCGGCTGAACAGCGTATGCGGCCGATGCTCATGACGGCACTGTCTCCTTGTCTCGCCTTGCTGCCCGCCGCGCTTTCCACAGGCATCGGCAGCCAGGTGCAGCGTCCCCTTGCGACCGTAATCGTGGGTGGGATGCTAATCGGCCCTGTCATGCTGCTGGTGGTCGTGCCGGCGCTCCGGATGCTTTTCGTGAAGAAGGAGAACGCCTCGATAGTACAATAGGTCAAATAGGTCAGATTGGACCTATTGCCGCCCTTTTGCAAAGGGGGGCACAGGGGGAATTCTAAAAATGTCCGCAAAATGCTTTTGTTGCATTGCAGCATGTTCACTTTTGGCCCTGGTTTCAGGCTGCTCCGTCGGCCCGGACTTCCATCGGCCCGAAGCCCCGGCGGCTGCGGGTTACACGGCACAACCGCTCACAGCGACGGCATCGTCGCCTAACGTGGCAGGCGGTGAAGAACAGCGCTTTGTCAAGGATATGGACATTCCGCGACAGTGGTGGGCGCTGTTCGAGTCGCCGCCGCTCAACAGCCTGATCGAAAGGTCGATTAAAGCCAACCCGACTATCGACGCGGCGAAGGCGGCCCTGCGCCAGGCCCGGGAGAATGTCGCCGTCCAGAGGAGTTTTTATTTTCCCACCGTCCAGGCCAACGGTTCGGCCAGCCCCCAGAAGGACCCTATAGAAACGCTCGCGCCCACACTGACTTCGGGGGCTTCGTACTTCACGCTCTATACCGCTCAGTTATCCGTTAGCTATATGCCCGACGTGTTCGGTTTAAACCGGCGGCAGGTGGAATCGCTGACGGCGCAGGCCGAGTTTCAGCTCTTGCAGCTTGAAGCGGCTTACCTGACGCTTAGCTCCAACGTTGTGGCCGCAGCCGTCCAGGAAGCCTCGCTGCGCGCTCAGATAGCGGCCACGCATAGTATAATCGAAGTCGCAGCCAAACTGCTCGAGATACAGCGCCGGCACCTTGCGCTTGGCTACGCGACCGGACTAGATGTGGCTGCGCAGGAAACGGCGCTGGCCCAGGCCCAGGCAACCTTGCCGCCTTTGGAAAAGCAACTGGCGCTGACGCGCGACCTGCTGGCGGCCCTTGCCGGCCGTTTTCCAAGCGAGGAGATGGAGGAAAAGTTCGACCTGGATGCTCTGCGCTTGCCGCAGGAACTGCCGGTCAGCCTGCCTTCGAAGCTTGTGGAGCAGCGCCCTGACGTACGCGCCGCCGAGGCGCAGTGGCATTCCGCAAGCGCTCAGGTAGGTGTGGCTGTCGCCAACAGGCTGCCGCAGATCAGCATCACCGGCGCTATGGGCGGCTCCTCGACACAGATTGGTCAACTGTTCGTTCCCGGCAACACCTTCTATAATATCACCGGCAGCCTGACACAGACTATTTTCGACGCCGGCGCCCTTCTGCACAAAAAACGCGCTGCCGAAGCCGGCCTGGATCAAGCGGCTGCGCAGTATCGCAGCGCCGTCATAAACGCCTTCCAGAACGTGGCGGATACGCTGCACGCGCTCCAGTCCGATGCAGACGCACTAAAGGCGGCAGTGAGCGCAGAACGCGCCACCCGGCGAACCCTCGAGCTTACACGCAGACAGTTGGAACTCGGCTCGGTTAACTACCCGGCGGTGCTCGCCGCCGAACAGGGCTGGCAACAGGCCCTGATAAATCTTACGCAGGCCAGGGCAAACCGTTTTGCCGACAGCGCAGCTCTATTCATGGCGCTTGGCGGCGGATGGTGGAACCGTACCGGCGCGTCGGCCGCCATGACAGAGGCGGGAAAGCGGTGAGGCGGGGACAAAAAAATCTACCGCCGCAGAGAAAAGTTTTTTCTTCTCGTGTCCCCGCGTCCCCCGCTCACCGCATCTCCCTATCCCCGCCTCACCGCGAGGGTTCTTTATGTTCGATGCAAAACCGGGCGCAAAAAAAATTGAATTCCGGATGCATCTCTTATAATGTATTTGAGAATGCAGCCTGGGGGGATCTCGCGATCAAGCAATCTCACCTGTAAAAGCCGCTCCACGGAAATTTGGCGCCCTGAGACACTCTAACTTGTCTGCGGGTGTCCTTCGGGGTTCGAAAGTTCGCTGGTGAAGGCGGTGCGACCCGTCTCGCAGAGCGTCGAGATCGGCCCTTCGGCGGTGGCATAGGCTGAGAAAACGAAACTGCGGCTTTGTGACGGAGCTCAGATGAGAGACATAAGAGATCGCAGAGGGCACCCCTCAATATCCGTGCTCCGGTTTCGGTTTTTGTCAGTCTGCCTTGCCCTGCTCATGAGCAGCGGGGTGCTTTCGGGCTGCGGCGGTAAAGAACAGGAAACCGGGGCCGGTGGGGGCGGCCGCGCCCGGACAATTGAAAATAAGGGGTCCGATACTCTTGTAAACCTGGCGCTTGCGTGGGCCGAAGCCTACATGGAGGCGCACCCGGAGGTCATCATCTCGGTGACCGGAGGAGGCAGCGGAACTGGCATTGCAGCCATGATAAACGGGACGGTTTCGATTGCAAACGCATCCCGGGAAATGAAACCCGAAGAGATAGCGGCCGCGAAAGCCAACGGCGCCAGCCCTGTTGAATTCGTGGTTGCCCACGATGCAATCGCGGTGGTCGTCAGCCCCTCCAACCCGGTTCAAAGTCTTAGCATCCAGCAGATTTCCGACATCTACACCGGTGAGATCAAAAACTGGAGGGAAGTTGGGGGCGAGAACAGGCCGATCGTGCTGTTGTCAAGGGAGTCCAATTCCGGAACTTATGTATATTTTCTCGAGAATGTGGTCCGGATGGGAAACAGCAGGAGTAAACTTCTGTTTTCGCCGGACACGCTACTTATGCCATCGAGTGAGGGGATAAGCAGTGAAATTCGCCAAAACCCGAACGCAATCGGTTATGACGGCCTCGGATACGTGACCGGGGACCTGAAAGTCATAGCGGTGTCAAAGAGTGGAAACGGCGTTTTTGTCGTCCCGTCGGCACAGACCGTCAAAAACGGTTCCTATCCTATTGCTCGTCCGCTCTACATGTATACGGCGGGTCAGCCTGCGGGACAGATAAAAGACTACATCGAATGGATACATAACGGTGGCCAGACCCTTGTGGCAAAACTGGGCTTTGTCCCTCTACAATAAGATTGCACAAATGCATGTGAGGTGCCGGACCGGTTCATTCGAAACAGCGGGCAAACCCTGGAGCGAGTTTTTCATCGAATCCACCATCCGCGTACTCGGATTTTCCACGATCGGCTTCGTGTTGCTCATTTTTTTCTTCCTGCTCAAAGAGGGCCTCCCGATAATATGGGAGGTTTCTCCCGGCAACCTGTTTGGGACCCGGTGGTATCCCACCTTCGATATTTTCGGCTCTCTGCCCCTGATCCTGGGATCGGCTTACGTAACCATAGCCGCAATAGCTATCGCTCTTCCCCTGGGAGTGGCAACCGCTGTTTTTGTCCGGGAATCGGCACCCGATTGGGCCCGTGAAATTCTAAAACCACTGATCGAAGTACTTGCGGGAATACCCTCCGTGGTTCTGGGCTTTTTTGGAATGCACGCGTTGGCGCCTGTGGTGCGCACCGTTCTAAATGTCCCTACTGGCCTTACCGCCTTCACGGGCGCTGTGCTTCTGGCCTATATGTCTTTGCCCACAATAATCAGCGTGGCCGAGGATGCCCTGGACAGCGTGCCGAAGAGTTACCGCGATGCGGCCCTGGCGATGGGGGCCACCAATTGGCAGACTATCTGGCGGGTAATTGTGCCTGCTGCGCGCTCGGGCATTGCTGTGGCCGTGATGCTCGGGATGGGCAGGGCGATCGGTGAGACCATGGCGGTCATGATGGTTACCGGAAATGCGGCCCGTATGCCCCTGAGTCTTGGGTCGATCTTCATGCCCGTGAGGACTATGACCGCTACGGTGGCGGCCGAAATGGGAGAGGTTGCAAACGGGAGCGTTCATTATCACGCTCTTTTTGGAATCGGGATCATCCTGTTCATTCTGACTTTTATCATCAATATTGTGGCTGCAAGCGCAATTTTCAAAAAACGGCAAAAGGGAGGTCTGCGCTGATGGACCGCAATCGGGTGCAGCAGATTGGATTTGCCGTGCTGACCCTGTCGGCGATAGCCGTAGTTGCGCCCATTTTGATCGTGATCGGAATTATTCTGGTTCAAGGGGCAAAAGCCATCTCCTGGGAATTCATTTTTTCGATGCCTTTCGAGGGCATGAAGCAGGGAGGCATTCTCCCGGCCATAGTCGGAACGCTTATTCTGACAGTGGGCACTGCGGTTGCCGCCATCCCTGTCGGTGTTGCCGGGACCATTTATCTTGCCGAATATGCCAAAGACACCTGGATAACACGGGCCATAAGGCTTGCGATCGTAAACCTGGCGGGCATTCCTTCCATCGTTTACGGGCTTTTCGGACTGGGTATGTTCGTGCTCTTTCTGCACATGGGCACTTCAATCGTAGCCGGCGTGCTGACCCTGGCAATCATGACCCTGCCGGTCATCATCAGCACTTCCGAAGAAGCGCTGCGGGCCGTGCCCATGGAATTTCGCACCGTTATCGCAAGCCTTGGCGGCACGCGCTGGCAGGCAATCCGCCATATCGTACTTCCGGAGGCCCTGCCGGGTATAATAACGGGCATAATCCTGGGCCTTTTGCGCGCCGCCGGGGAGACCGCCCCCATTCTTTTTACGGTTGCCGCCTTCTACCTGCCCCGCCTGCCACAGTCGCCCTTCGACCAGGTAATGGCGCTGCCCTATCACCTATATGTCATCAGCACCCAGGTCCCCGGTATGCCGGTCAGCGTTCAGTACGGAACGGCGCTCGTTCTGCTCATTCTCGTCCTGTCCATGAATGTGGGGGCAACGGTCCTGCGAAGCTATTTTCGCAGGAGGCGTCAATGGTAGAGCCTAAAATATTCATCGACGAGGTAAACTATTTTTATGGAGCTTTCCAGACGCTGCGTAACATCACCCTTGAGGTGCCGCCAAGGTCCGTAACCGTTTTTTTAGGTCCGGCCGGAGGCGGAAAGACAACCTTGCTTCGCCTGATTAACAGGCTCAACGATATGGTCGATGATACCCGCATGACGGGGCGGGTTCTTTTGGACGGCAAAAACGTCTACGATCCCGGCACAAACGTCGAAAGCCTGCGCCGCCGAGTCGGGATGGTCTTCGCGCTCCCGCTTCCTCTTCCCGGGACCGTTCGGGAAAATGTTGCCTACGGGCTGAAGCTGGCCGGTCGCCGGGACAGCGGCAAACTGGAGCAAATCGTGGAACGCAGTCTCACCCAGGCCGCTTTATGGGACGAGATAAAAGACAGGCTGGACAGCCCGGCAAACGCCCTTTCCGGAGGCCAGCAACAAAGGCTTTGCATCGCCAGAAGCCTGGCGTTGGAGCCGGAGGTGCTGCTGCTCGACGAACCGACCTCGGGCCTTGACCCGATTTCTACCAGAAAGGTCGAGGAATCTCTGCACAAGCTCAAAGAACTCTATACGATCATCATCGTTCCGCACAGCATACAGCAGGCAGCCAGAGTGGCGGACCAGGCGGCTTTCCTTCTCATGGGCGATCTGATCGAATACCGTGCTGGAACGGAGATATTCACAACCCCTCATGACAGACGCACGGAAGATTACGTTACGGGCCGTTTCGGATAGCCCTCTAAGCGAAGAGATGGAAAAAATCAGGGTTGAGCACCTAAATTTTTATTACGGCCAAAAACTGGCCCTCAGCAACATTTCGATGTCCATACAGGATCGGCACATAACCGCGCTGATCGGGCCTTCGGGGTGCGGCAAATCGACTTTTCTGCGTTGCCTCAACCGGATGAACGACACTATTCGGGGCACAAAGGTGGAGGGCTGCGTCGAATTCGACGGCCAGGACATCTACTCGCCCGGCACCGATGTGGTTGAACTGCGCAGGCGGGTAGGAATGGTCTTCCAGCGCCCCAACCCCTTCCCTCAGTCCATTTTCGACAACATTGCATTCGGGCCGCGTGTACTTGGGCTTCACGCGGATAAGGCAGAGCTTTACGAAATAGTTGAACGAAGTCTTCGTAGCGCCGTGCTCTGGGATGAGGTCAAAGACAGGTTGCAAGAAAATGCGCTGGGCCTGTCTCTTGGCCAGCAGCAAAGACTATGCATTGCCCGAACCATCGCCGTAAAGCCCGAAGTCATCCTGATGGATGAGCCCTGCTCGGCCCTGGACCCGATTGCGACCCTCCAGATTGAAGAACTCGTGCGGTCGTTAAAAAAAGATTATTCCATCGTCATTGTTACCCACAACATGCAGCAGGCCTCACGCGCTTCCGATTACACGGGCTTGTTCTGGCTGGGCGAATTGGTAGAATTCAATGCAACCGAGACCATCTTCACCCGGCCGAGCCAGACACTCACCGAAGATTACATCACCGGCAGAGCGGGATAAACGCCGTCAAGGTGCTTGCCTTTCTGGATATGAAGGCAAATTTTGCCGGAGTGACCGGGTTATGAGTCTTTTTGGGGTCATTTTCCCACCCGAGCAGCCTTTTTAGGCGCCCTGCCAGTTCTGCCGTACTCCATAGACAAACAGTTATATATCAGCATGTGGGGGTGTTGCATCCTGTGGCATGTCTTTTGCTTGATTCACGGGAGATGTTATGGCCGAAATGAGGCGCAAAACCCTTTGCTTACAGAGGTTAAGGAATGCATAAAACAATGGAATCGTCTCTTTATGCGCGGGCTCCGGTGATGGGAGCGGCTTTTGGTTTGTTGCTGGTTTTGGGGTCGATTGTAATGAGCGCACACGGTTTCCTGGCTTTTTTCAGCCTTGAAGGGTTAATGATCGTGGTAGGCGGAGTGATGGCCGTCGCTTTCATGAGTTTTCAGGCAAGCGATGTGCGCAAGGCACTGCGCGCCATTTCGACTATGCTCAAAGAGTCGCCCATAACGCACGAATACCTTCATCGCGATACGATGAACATCATGAAATGGGGGCGTCTGGTGAAAGAAAATGGAATGCGTGCGCTGGAGACCAGCATCGGAAAAAGCGGGATCGACGATACCTTTGTCAGGTATGGGCTCAATATGGTGGTCAGCGAATACACACCGGAGGAAGTGCGCTCGATGATGGAAACGGCGGCAGATGCCTATTATGAGCGAGACAGCATACCAGTTGACATATTGACAGCCATGGCGAGCCATGCGCCGGCTTTTGGCATGGTTGGCACGCTGGTGGGCATGGTGATGCTGGTCAACAACAAATCACCCATGTGCATTCAGGATCGCCTGAACAGTTTCCTGCGCCCGGAGAATCACAATTATTACAATGTTTTCGGGGAGTATACTCGATTTTTTAAAGATTTGCCGTATGCACAGCTTGATTAGTTGGCGCCGGGCGGCCACCGGCCAGGGGTTGGCTCAGGCCCTGCAAGCCATCAGGAACGGCCGGCCGGCGCCCTTAGATCAAGTGCACCTATGTGTGATCGGGAATGGAGCACCGCCACGTATGAAGGTCGTGAACGCATGATGTATCGCCGGCAGAGGCAACGAAAGAAAGTCAGCCACGCCGATGACTGGCTCATGACTTACGCGGACATGATTACATTGTTGTTATGCTTTTGTGTCCTGTTCGTGTCGGTTTCGATTTCTCAAAAGAAAAATAGACCGAAGGTTGATGTGGTGCAAAAGGTGGAACTTCCGGCGCAGAAGCCAAAGCCGGTAGAGGCCTATGTGCCTGTCCCCGCTCTTGATGAGATGATAAAATCTGGATGGTCTGATCCTGTTAAGGAAGAGAAAACGGAAAAGTCCGGCCCCCCCGAACCCGGGGTCGAAGCGGCTGTTGGTAAAACGTCCGAGCAAGTCCCACCACTGGCTTCTCTGCCCGAGTTTGTCGATAACCTCAAATCTCAGGGTGCGGCGAACTTTGAGCAAAAAGGCGACAGAATTACGTCACTCGAGATAAGCAGCGCTGCGTTTTTCGGCAGTGGTTCGGCCATACTGAGCCCGGCAGGAAAGGCGATATTGCACGACGTGGCCGAAAATCTGAAAGCGGAAAAATTCAAGGACTATCAAGTCACCGTTGAAGGCCATACCGACGATGCACCGATCAACACATCGTTGTTTCCGTCCAATTGGGAGCTGTCGACTGCACGCGCGGCAGCGGTGGTGCGTTTCTTTCTGGATGAAGAGACTCCGGCGCAAAAACTTCGCGCGGCTGGTTATGCCGATACCTTTCCGAAGGTGCCCAACCGCGATGCAAACGGCAGGGCAATACCGGAAAACCAGGCACAAAATCGCCGCGTCGTCATTAAACTGGAAAAAATAGAAAAAACAACCTGACGCTATTGTTGAAGGCAGGCAGGTGATGGAATACCAAGGTCATCAACGGTGAATCTATCGCCCCGGAAAAGGATGGAGCATAAAATCGGCCAGCACCAACAGGGTCATCGCTTCCAGGACCGGAATGATCCTTGGAATAGCCGAAATATCGTGGCGGCCTTTTACACTGATGTGGGCGGGTTTGCCGTCTGCGTCCACCGTGCGCTGGGACTTGGAGATCGACGGGATCGGCTTTACTGCGGCCCTTATTATGATGTCCATGCCTGTGGAGATCCCCCCCAGAATTCCGCCCGCGTGATTTGATTCGTAGCCCTCGGGAGTGATCGGATCGTTGTTCTGGCTACCGAGCATGCCCGCCGCCCTGAATCCTTCCCCGATTTCGACCCCTTTGACCGCGCCTACCGACATGATTGCGGCCGCCAGCCGGGCGTCAAGCTTATCGAATACCGGCTCGCCAAGACCGGCAGGGCACCCTTTGGCGCGGATTTCTACAATCCCTCCTGCCGAATCCCCCGCCGCCCGGAGTTCTTCGAGGCGGGCCAGCATCTTTTGCGCCGCTTGCGGGTCCGGGCAGTAGAGCGGGTTTTTATTTACTTCCTCAGGGTCGAAGTCGCGGCATCGCACCCCTGCAAGTGCAAGGGTCAGTGCCTGCACGCAAATCCCGCGCCCCTTGAGAAACTTCCTGGCGACCGCCCCGGCAGCCACCCTGGCTGCGGTCTCACGAGCCGAACTCCTGCCTCCGCCCCGCCAGTCCCTTAAACCGTATTTCTGTTCGTATGTTCTGTCGGCGTGACCGGGCCGGTAGAGCCGCGAAATTTCCGAGTAGTCGCTGCTTCGCGCATCGCGATTGTATATAAGCAAGCTTATGGGGGTGCCGGTTGTGAGGCCCTGGAAGACCCCCGAGAGGATTTCAACGGTGTCGGCTTCGGCGCGTGTTGAGGTAAGCGCCCTTCCGGGTCTCCTGCGGTCCATGTCCTTCTGAATGTCCTCAGGGCTCAGGGGGATTGCGGGCGGGCAGCCGTCGATGACGACGCCCAGGGCCTCGCCGTGCGATTCTCCCCAGGTGGTTACCGAAAATAAGCGTCCAAAGCTGTTGCCTGCCAAGTTAGCTCTCCGTTTTGACAATGAACCTGCACTTTTCGATACTGTTACAATGACAAACTGATACATTATATTATAATTGACAATAATGAGCAGAAGACTTTCCTTTCTTTTAATTTCCGATGCGGAGGGAGCGGGATGAGTGATTATCATCCTGATTACAGGGAGGAGTTGGAAGAGCAGGTTGAACACGAACTTGAACTGCCTCCCATGTACAAAGTCCTGCTTCACAACGACGACTATACTACAATGGAATTCGTCGTTGAAATTATCCGGCAGGTCTTCCATAAAAACGCCGCTGAGGCCACTCGAATCATGCTCCTGGTCCATAAGACGGGATCTGGCGTCTGCGGAGTTTTTACCGAAGATGTGGCTGAAACTAAAGTAGAGATCGTGCACCATCTAGCGAAAAAGAGCGGTTTTCCGCTCAGGTGCACTATGGAAGCATGACGTGACCGGCAGGAGTATCCTGCACCAATGCGGGGCCGATCTCGATAAGCTCAAAGAGCGCCTAGAGAAGTATTTCGATGAGCGTTTGGAAAAACTGCCCGAAGGGGCGGAACAGGACCCGATTCAGACCCTGGCGGTTCAGCGCGTTTTGCAGCGTGCGCTAATGCACGTGCAGGGAGCGGAGAAAAAAGAAGTTGACGCCGGTGACATTCTGGCGGCCATGTTTTTCGAAGAGAACTCCTATGCGGTCTATTTCCTCAAATCTCAGGGAATATCAAGGCTGGACGTGCTTAGCTATATTTCACACGGCTTCTCCAAGATTTCCGACCCCGAGGAAGGGGAGTTTCAATCGTCTTCCTCGCCCCAGGACCAGCCGAACCGCAAAGCCGGCGCCCTCGAGAGCTTTACCGTAAACCTGATCGACAAGGCCGCCCAGGGTCTGATCGATCCTCTTATCGGCCGTGATGAGGAAATTCTGAGAACGCTCCAGATACTTGGCCGGCGCAGTAAGAACAACCCCATTTTCGTGGGGGACCCGGGGGTGGGTAAAACCGCCATAGCGGAGGGTCTTGCGCTCAAAATCCATAACAGGGAGGTCCCGCCTGCTTTTTTCAAGGTCGAGATCTATGCCCTCGATATGGGGGCGCTTCTTGCGGGCACCAAGTTCCGCGGCGATTTCGAAGCACGCCTCAAAGGCGTGATTCAGGAACTCAAAAAGAAGCAGGGAGCGATCCTTTTCATCGATGAAATCCATACCGTGGTGGGGGCCGGCGCCACAAGCGGCGGCTCCATGGACGCTTCCAACATCCTTAAACCGGTGCTGGTGACGGGTGGACTGCGCTGCATAGGCTCAACGACCTACGAGGAATACAAGAACCACTTCGAGAAAGACCGGGCGCTCAGCCGCCGTTTTCAAAAAGTGGAAATCCACGAACCTTCGGTCGATGAGACTTACCGGATACTCCAGGGGCTGAGGCCCTACTACGAACAGCATCATGGGGTAAAGTACACTGACGGCTCGCTCAGAGCTGCCGCAGAGTTGGCGGGCAGGTACGTAAACGACAGATACCTGCCCGATAAGGCGATCGACGTGATCGACGAGACCGGGGCAAGTCTGCGGCTGAAAAAAGACAAACGGATTCGAAGGATAGTAGGGGTGCGGGATATCGAGATTGTGGTGGCCAGGATAGCCAAGATTCCGGCCCGAAGCGTCACCTCTGCCGACCAGCTCAGGCTCCAGAGCCTGGATGAAGCGCTTGAGAGAACCGTTTTCGGGCAGGACCGGGCCATTGAGATGCTGGTAAAAGCGATCAAACGGTCGCGGGCCGGCTTGCGGATTCCCGAAAAACCGATCGGCTCCTTTCTTCTCATCGGTCCCACCGGGGTGGGAAAGACCGAAGTGGCCAAGCAGCTTGCCAGGATTCTGGGAGTCAATTTCCTGCGGTTCGACATGAGCGAATACATGGAAAAGCACACGGTCTCCCGGCTGGTCGGCGCTCCTCCGGGGTACATAGGTTTTGACCAGGGAGGACTTCTGACCGACGCCATCCGCAAGCAGCCATACACGGTCCTGCTGCTCGATGAAATCGAAAAGGCGCACCCCGATCTGTTCAGCATCCTTTTGCAGGTAATGGATCATGCCACCTTGACCGACAATAACGGCAAGAAGGCGGATTTCAGAAATGTGATCCTGCTCATGACTTCCAACGCCGGCGCAAGGGAGATGAACGTGCCTTTGATCGGGTTCGCGGGCGCCGAGCAGCAGGACACTCGGCTGGCCAAGGGAATGAAGGCCGTTGAAAACCTCTTCAGCCCGGAGTTCCGCAACCGTCTCGACGGTATTATTCCGTTCAATGGTCTTAGCATCGGGATTATGGAGCGGATCGTCGACAAGTTCCTGAACGAAGTTGAAGAGCAGCTCGCAGAGAAAAATATCCGTTTTGAGCTTAGCTCAGGCGCCAAGAGGTGGCTTGCTGAAGCGGGCTATGACTCCAATTTCGGCGCGCGGCCGCTTGCAAGGTTCATCCAGTCTGAAATCAAGGATATTCTGGCCGACGAAATCCTGTTTGGAAAGCTGGTCAAAGGCGGACGGGTAAGGATTTACAGGCCCGAGGATGCACCCCCTGATGACTCGGAGACCCTGAGGACCGAAAACCTGGTCTTCCAGTTCCCCGACAGGAGCGTAGTGCAAAATGTCGAACACGAGCTGACCACCTAAAGAAAAACAGTGGAGAGTGAGCAGTGAACAGAAAAAACAAACCGCTCACTGCCCACTCTTCACTGTTCACTGTTCAATCAATATGCCGGTTTACAGTCTCACAGACCAATTCATCTTTCCGCATCCATCGCTTGCCGATCCCGGCGGGTTGGTGGCCGTCGGAGGCGACCTCTCGCCCGAACGGCTCCTGCTCGCATACGCTCATGGGATTTTCCCATGGTATTCGGACCCGAGTCCGATAATGTGGTGGTCCCCTGACCCGCGGCTGCTCCTCTTCCCCGGCGAGTTAAAAATATCGCACAGCCTCAGGCGGGTTATTAAAAAAGGGGTCTTCACCGTCACGATGGACAACTCGTTTGGCGAGGTGATCCGCGCGTGCGCACAGACCCGCGAGGAGACCTGGATAACAGGGGAAATGATCGAGGCCTACGTAGCGCTCCACGAACTTGGATATGCCCATTCATTTGAAACCAGGCATGAAGGCAGGCTGGTGGGAGGACTATACGGGGTAGCCCTTGGCAGGGCTTTTTTCGGCGAGTCGATGTTTTCGGCCATGAGCGATGCTTCAAAGGTCGCGCTGGTATTCCTGGTGCACTTGCTGGACGACCTGGGCTTCGAATTCATAGACTGCCAGACGGCGACCGAGCACCTCAAAAGTTTTGGCGCCAGGGAGGTCCCGAGGAAAGAATTCCTGGATCTCCTGGGAAGGGCGCTGGACGTACTACAGGAGAAGCAGGAAGCGAGAAGCATGAAGCAGGAAGCATGAAGGGAGAATGAGCTTTTGCTTCCCGCTCCACCAGGGGTTGCGGATGATCGAAAAAGTCATAATCGTTGGTGCGGCCGGACGTGATTTCCACAACTTCAACGTCTACTTCAAAGGAAATCCCCGCTACAGGGTAATTGCTTTTACAGCCGCCCAAATACCCAACATCGAAGGGCGGACATATCCTGCCGAGTTGGCCGGAGAGTTGTACCCCGATGGAATCCCCATTTGTGCCGAACGAGACATGGCAAGGCTCATCCGTGAGTGGCGCATCGACATGGTAGCCTTTTCCTACAGCGACGTTTCATACCGGGAGGTGATGCACAAGGCGGCCATAGCTATGGCCGAAGGGGCCGATTTCATACTTCTGGGGGCCACCTACACTATGCTCAAGTCTAAAAAGCCCGTCATTGCGGTCTGCGCGGTGCGAACCGGGGCCGGAAAGTCCCAGACCACCCGCAGGATCGCCGGCATACTTAAACACCAATTCGGCAAGAGGATTGTCGTTGTACGTCACCCCATGCCATACGGAGATCTTAGAACACAGGTGGTCCAGCGCCTGTCGTCCTATGAAGATTTCGAGTCAAACAAATGCACCATAGAAGAGCGCGAGGAATACGAACCTTTGATCGAGAGAGGAATAGTGGTATATGCGGGAATAGACTACGGCCTGGTTCTCGAACGGGCCGAATCCGAAGCCGATATCATCATCTGGGACGGGGGCAATAACGACACTCCGTTTTACGCCCCCGATCTTCACATAGTGGTCTTCGACCCTCACCGGGCGGGTCATGAGCTGCTCTACTACCCTGGGGAAACCAACATGATCATGGCCGACGTGGCGATCATAAACAAGGTTGATACAGCCCCGAGGGCCGGCGTGGAAAAGGTCAGGAAAAACATAGCCGCCAGCAACCCGCGCGCAATCATCATCCTGTCGGAATCTCCGATCGTAGCCGATAGTCCCGAACTCATCCGGGGGCGGCGCGTGCTGGTCGTTGAAGACGGACCATCGATCACCCACGGCGGGATGCCTTTTGGCGCCGCAACAATTGCCGCCCGCAAATTCGGAGCGGCGGAAATCGTGGCGCCGCAGCCCTTTGCCGTAGGGTCGATCAGGGACACCTACCAACGCTACCCTCACATCGGAAGCCAATTGCCCTCCATGGGCTACTCGGAGCAGCAGATAATGGACCTGGAGGCGACGATAAACCGAGCCGATTGCGACTTGGTGGTTTTTTCGACCCCGGCGGACCTTAACAGTCTTCTTCACATAAATAAGCCGGCGATCCGGATTAGCTACGAATACAAGGACCATGGCCCGCCTTTGCTAAAGGACGTGCTTGCGCACAAGCTCGAGAAGATTGGGATTTTGTAGATAGGGGCGGCAGGGCCGCAGCCAGAGTCTCGACAGCCCACCCACCCACCTGCGGGGCGGACGCCTGAAGGATGACAAAGATTTGCCCGCAAATACAGGACATGAAAATGAAACACGGCCGATTCTGCTGGTTGCCCTTGGCGGTAATGCTCTGATCCGCAAGGGCGAGATCGGGACAATAGAGGAGCAGTTGAGAAACCTTTGCGTCCCTGTGGCGCAGATCGCGCGCCTTTCGAAGAAATATCGCATAATAATCACTCACGGAAACGGCCCCCAGGTCGGTCGCCTTCTGCTTCAGCAGGAATGCTGCCCCCAGGTTCCCAGGCTCCCGCTCGAAATTCTCGTCGCTCAGACCCAGGGACAGATCGGCTACATGATAGAATCCACGCTTGATAACGAGCTGACCGAAATGGAAGGAGAGCACCAAAACCTGATCGTGACTGTGCTAACCTATGTACTGGTCGATGATAACGACCCCGGCTTCTCCACGCCTTCAAAACCTATCGGGCCGGTTTTCAGTCAGGATTATGTCTCGCAGCTCTCATATCCTACGGTGCAAACCCCGCTTGGCCTCAGGAGGGTAGTCGCTTCTCCCAAACCTGTCACTATTATCGAGAAGCGGGAAATCAAACGGTTGATGGACATGGGATTCATCGTGATTGCGTGCGGAGGAGGCGGAATTGCGGTCATCCGGCACGGAAGAGCTTTTCAGGGAATCGACGCGGTAATAGATAAGGACCTGGCCAGCGCAAGACTTGCCGCAGAAGTCGGAGCCGAGGTCCTGATAATCGCAACAGACGTTGCAGGGGCGGCAATTTCGTACGGTACGCCGGATGAAATGTTCCTGCGCAAAATGAGCGTCACTGAAGGAGAACGCCTCCTGAGTGCGGGGCACTTCGCGGCCGGCTCGATGGGGCCCAAGGTC
>JBELAB010000460.1:0-2757 GCA_049509275.1 Syntrophobacteraceae bacterium
TGCGAGCATCTGCTCCCAGATGCCCAGCCTTACGGTCCTTGCGGCCAACGTAGCGGCGGCGAGGGACCAGACGGGCCTTACGCGAAGCGACTTCGAGTTGCTGGAAAGATTTGCGGCTGAAACTCGAGAAAGCTACTGCGCCGGGTGCGGCCGTATCTGCTATGAGGCGCTCGGAGGAGCGGTGCCTGTCAGCGACATAATGAGGTGCCTGATGTATTACCGCGACTATGGCGAACGCGACCTCGCGCGTGAGGTTTTCGCCGGCTTGCCGCACCAGGTGACGGCGATCCTTACGCAGATCGATTATTCAAGGGCAGAGAAGGCTTGCCCACATAAACTTGCAATATCGAAGCTGATGCGGGATGCTTCGGAGACATTGGTCTAACGGCCTTATCAGCGGGCGGCCTTTATACCTTTCTCGACTTGAGCGATTGCTTTGTCAATAAGTTCAATTGCATGTTCTCGGTGACCGCCCTTATTATGTTCGGCGACCTCGAGTTGATGCCTTGCATCCCGAAGGGCCGCCAAAGCAGCGTGCATATGAGACTGGTCCGCACGAGCGACACCACATCCCAGGACGAACGTGCCGACGATCAACGAAATCATTAAAACACTGCAGATGAAGGTCTTGGGTCTGAGCATGTTGATCTCCTTTTTTCTGTGGAATAGCAGCGCGTGATCGGAAGCGAGTAAGTCATAGGCCGCCGCTGTTCGCCGATGACTGTGTGCAAACGGTTCCTGCTTTGCCCACGTTATTGTATGATCTCTGCGTATCGCCGGAACGTGGCAAGCTCTTCAAGTTTCCAACGCTCGGACGGGTGCTCTATCCTGTTGGCGTCCGCCAGCGTCATGAACTCCCACATCGTGAAGCCGCTTCAATATATTATGCAAAGATGGTTGGCAAGTCTTTTATGATTTACCAGGTACGTTGATCTTTGGTAAACGAGAAATAAAAGAGCAATCGTCGCATGCGTGGGGAAATTACTCGGAGTCCCGACGGTCAAGATTAAGGGTGGACGAACACGAAATGCCCATCGAGATCCGTTGGTGGTCCGGTTGAAGCATTATTCGGAATAATGAGAGTTCAGTGGCAGTCATCCACTATGATTTAATGTCAATCTCTGGTAATATGCATGAACTCTGGTGCAATGTGGTCGCTCATCCGCGGTGACATGGGATTTAATCCGATTGAGGGGCTGAGACATGCCTGCGAACCTGTTCCCATGCCCTCATCAGTGAGCGAATATGTTGATGTCGATGCTGCCTGACGATAGATGGCTTTGTGAAAACATCTGATATAGACAACCTTCATATAACCATTGATAAAGAAGGGGCTCGTGCCTACTCAAAGGTCAGCTATCCCTTACGATACGGCCGCTTCGCGGAGATAAAGACACCTGAATATGTCTTTCAGTTTAACCTGAATGGGGAATTGAAATTCATCAATGGCAGGGGCAAAGGCTGGCCAAACCGTTCCGAATGGCTCAAGAGAACCATAACCGATGACTGGGTATATTATTCAGCAGGTGGTTACGATGGCCCTTATGATTGTTTCGGCGAATATTATGTCCCGTGTCTGTCATACCCCAGCAACAATATCAATTCAAGCGATCCTTTCAATGACAACGCTGTAATATCCGCGATTAAAGCCTGGGGCCGATTGCATGAAAATTTGACGGATTTAAATTCGAGTTCCCTTCCCGAAAGAATCAGGAAATTTATTGATCTTGTAATATTAAATTCACCAACTGAACTCCGTAAGAAGTCAGGCAAAATATATGAGATAATCGGAGACAATATAACAGTCCTTCCCCCTGATACCAGGCATGTGGATTATGATGTAATCCCGATAATTATAGCAGACGGGTGTCTGTACAGATGCGGTTTTTGCAGGGTGAAATCACGTCTTAATTTTAAAGAGCGTTCAAGGGAAAATATAAAGACACAGGTCAAATATTTAAAAGATTTTTACGGTAATGATATATCAAACTACAACTCCGTATTCTTGGGCCAGCATGACGCCATCAATTCTTCCGCTGATCTCTTGGAATTTGCTGCAAAATATGCCTTTGAGACCCTTGGTCTAAACAGTGCCAATCTTAAAGGACCCAGCCTTTTTATCTTTGGCAGTGTGGATTCCATAATAAAAGCAGAATATGCGTTATTTGAACGAATAGCAAGGCTACCATTCAAGACATATATCAATGTTGGTCTTGAATCATCAGATCAGGAGACCCTTGATAAACTGGGGAAAGGCACCACAGAGGATGCGGTTAAAATGGCCTTTGCAAAGATAATGGATATCAACAGAAGATATGAACAGATTGAGATAACGTCAAACTTTGTCTTCGGAACTGACCTTCCGGATGGGCATATCAAGTCGTTTTTAAGATTAATGGAAAATACTTTTGATCATCCTTTCTATAAAGGTACTATTTATTTTTCACCTTTAATAAATGCTAAGAACGTAGGATGGAAAAGAAGCATTAAAAGGGAATTTTTTAAGTTGAAAACCAGAATCCCTGTTCCGTCATTCTTGTATCTCATCCAAAGGTTATAGCAGTAATGGTTGGATAGAAGAGCCTGGCATTGTGTGGTGTTGAATAATTCCCGCTAAAATGGAACGGCATGTTGGTGAGCGCTTCCCCCGTGTCGGATTCATTGTGACCAACTGCTCCACATGATACGAAATACGGCATTCCGGGGCGAGAGCTGAAGCCGTACATGGACTCGATCATCAGGCGGCTTGTAAAGGTC
>JBELAB010000461.1:0-2782 GCA_049509275.1 Syntrophobacteraceae bacterium
ATCCGGCCCCGGCTTGAAGATGGCTGACGGCAGCCGGATTCAAACATTGCAGGTTCAATCAAGTCAACTACAAACCCCGGCCCTCAGGTTTTGCCGGGGTTTTTGCATGCGTTCACCGCAGGGGACGGGGCATAGTCCGGTCAAGGAGAGGACACAGAGGAAAGCCATTGAACGAACAGACAAAACTAAAAAACAGATCCCTGCTTGCTCCCCATTTTTCCTACATGCCCATTTTCGTTTCTCTGTGCTCTCTGTGCCTCTGTGGTGGATTTGAATAGCCTTTTCTATGCCCCGCCTCTGTGGTGCAAATTCAGGCTTTCAGCTCGTTACATGCGGCGCCTCATGCCTTCAAGTATCCCTTAGCCTGACGGTGGACGGCGGGGCTGCTCAGGTCGGAGACATTGCCGGCGACCCGTTCCAGGGCGGCGGTCACCAGGCGCTGGAGACCGGGCTTCATCTTGCCCACGTGCTGAAATGTGTTCAACATGCGCGAGGCGTTCGTGTAGTTGATCGGCGCAAGCTCGATGACCATGTCGGCAATCCAGTTTACTCCCCGCTCGTTCCAGATCATCTTGTTATTGTTGGCCATGGTCAGGAAAAGCGCGCGGCACCAGGTCGGCTGAGTGATCTGGAAAGCCGGTCTGCTGCGCTCCCTTTCGATTTGTTCGAACACGTCTTTGCACGTTCCGCTGCCTATAACACGGAGGTAATTGGCATATCCCGTTATATTCGAATGCCACCGGCCGTAAACTTCCTCCAGAACATCGAGCCTTTCGGGGGCTGAACTGCCGTTGAGGGCGACGAGGGCGGAAACCTTGTCATTTGCGGCAGTGGCGCGGCGGAAGTGATCCAGTATGGTCAGGTGGCTCTCCGTGGTGTCCTTTACGGTTATCAACTCCAGCAGCACATTTTTGAGCAGTCTGTCTTCGAGCCCGTCCAGCATTGTTTCGGCGGACCACGGCGCGTAAGTGTCAAGACGGTCGAACTGCTCCTGTAACTCCTGCCGATAGAGATTATGGATAGAGAGCATGAGTTGTTCCCTCGCATTGACAAGTTCGGGGAACCATGCGCTGTACGTCCTGTCCATCGGCTGCTCGTCGATTCTCAGGAAAAAAGCCTTGAGCGCGGATGGAAGGGAGCTGTCCGAAAGGATTTCTCCATACAGCTCCAGCCATAGGGGACCTATTTCTTTTGTCTCGCCGGGATTGAGCAGTTTTTTGCGTTCGATATCGGTGAGCATGCGCATTGCGTTGACGCGGCAGTAACGGTTCGGGTCGATCCTTGCCTGCATGATGAGCGTTTCGACGTCTGCGCTCCGGTCTTCGAAAGTGCCGTAGATGGAATAATCCCTGTTTCTCGATGCGAAAGCGGGCGGTTCCTGGAGATTTTCGAACGTTAGTTCGGCCTGTGATTCGTTCAACTCGTACACCCGATCTGTCCCTGGAATGTCCCTGCCGTGTGAATCGACCAGCGCGAGACGGATGGGAACGACAAAAGGGGGTTTTGCTCCATCGTTTTCCTGGAGCAAACTGATTCGAAACGTCTTCTTTTCAAGGTCCCGGAAAGTTCTCGCGCTCACCCTGGGGTAGCCGATCCTGTAGAGCCATTGTTTTTTGAACTCATCGAGCCGCCTCCCGGACACCTCCTCAAAGCATTCGAAAAACTGGTCGGTATTTGCGTTCTTAAAACGATAACGCGTGAAGTAGAGGGCCTTGCCGGCTTTGAACTTTTCCTCTCCGAGCAGCAGGCGGAGCATGCGGATAACTTCCGCCGCCTTGACATAGGTGACCCCGTCTATCAGTTCGTCAGGGTCGTTGAAGCCCTCGCGAACGATGCGGCCGGCATGTCCTGAGTCCTCTATGGCCAGCGGGCCGAGCAGCGGATTTCGAATGCTTTCAACCTGGTTCAGCCTTACCACCGCCGGATCGAAAACCTCCGCCATGAACTGCCTCTCCACGTCCACAGTGAAGGCCTCATTGAGCCAGACGTCGAAGGGGGTCTCCATAGTCGTTTCACTGCCGCACTGGTTATGTTCGAACTCGTGCACTATCACTGCGTGGGCGTAAAGGAGGAACTGGTCGAGCGTGTGCTCTCCGACAAGGGCCGCATCAGTTACGATTGTGGTGTTTCCGGCGTTTTCCATGCCTCCGAAATTGGATCTGCCCATGCAGATGGTCCTATAGGTATCTCCCGTGTATTGATAGTCCTGGGTCGCCTTGACCCACAGGACCGACTTTTTGAGGATTTTCATCGGGACCTGCGCGCCCCTGCCTTCGCCCGGAGGAACAAGGTATGCCAGATTTACGGCGCGGCCGTTATCATATACTGCACGGTCCCTGAGGACCTCCCACGTCCCTGCGCAGGCGATGAAAAGGTAAGGGGGCATCGGAATGGGGTTGTTGAAAGTTATGATCTGCCTGTCCGGTTGACCGGGCTTGCGAACGGGAACGCCGTCGGGGTTGGTTGCGGGGTCTATATCTCCGTTGCTTATGAGATGCGTATAGGCGATGCCGGCTTCCAGGGTCGTTCTCATTGTGCACTTGGCGCGGCAGTCGTCGAAGATGGGCATTATTCTCTGAAAGCCCCATTGCTGGCACTGGGACATATACTGCTGCGGCGCTCCGGGAGGGGTGACGTCCTTGTAAATGCCTTCCATGACGTAATCCGAAGGATGGCACACACTCCTGGTGCGCACCGAAAAGCTTTCCCCACCCGGTACTTTGCGCGGCAGAAAGACTATCAGCTTGTTTTGCTCGGCGAGATATTCATACCGAAGAGAGTT
>JBELAB010000462.1:0-8181 GCA_049509275.1 Syntrophobacteraceae bacterium
GAACGTGCCAAGAGTGATTTTTATAAATTAATGGAATGGGACGTAAAATCAGGCACTCCCACCTATTCAACCTTGGAACGGCTGGGGCTGAAAGATGTAGCAGAAGGCTTGGTAAAAAAACCGGAACCGGGGATGCCGATCCCATGATGGAGCACAACGGAATAGCGAAAGCCGGACTTCACCTGGGAGAAAGGTTTGCACGGTAACGAAGTATCGAAGAGCAACGCACTTTCATGTTACGGCGCAGGGTGCGGCAATCAGTCCGAACCCGGGTCGAAATGGTTCCCGTTTTGGGCCGGGAAAGGATTTCTGTGCATTCGGCGTAATCCGGCCGCTCCGGCCGTCACGATGATTTAGGCCGACAATCGTTAGCAGGTTGCAAGTATGAGCAGTGCAGGTACGATTGACAGCATGCACGGCAAAGAAGCCTGGAACAGGTTCGTCACTACGGGAGAGTGTCTTCCTGCCGTGGCGCCTCTGATTGCCCAGTCTTGGGCGCGTTGCCGAGCCCTTGGGCATGATCCTAAACAGGGACCCGCCGCTGTAGTTGTCGAGCGAGAAGAGCTGGAGCGGCGCGTGGCGCGAAACCGGGACCTGTTGACCGTCGCTGTGCCGATCCTCGATGAACTGCAGGCTCTCGTGAAAGATTTGGGCTTTCTGACGTTGCTCACCGACAGTGACGGTGTGATTCTGGAAATGCTGTCGGGCGGAAAATTGAGAGACGCCGGCATGGAGGGAAACCTGCGAGCCGGTGGAATGTGGGCGGAAGAGCAAGCGGCAACAGGTGCGATCGGACTTGCCCTCCGGGTTGGTCTGCCGGTTCAGGTCGTTGGCTGCGAACACTACTTTGAAAAGGACCACGATCTGACCTGTTCTGCAGCCCCTATCTTCAATCATGACAACCGTCTGGTCGGAATTCTCAACCTGAGCGGACCCAGGGAAGAAGCCCACCTTCACACCTTGGGTATCGTGGTGGTGGCGAGCAAGGCGATAACGAATCAGATACGCATCGAGGAAAGTCATCGGCAGATCTGGCTTGCCAACGAATACCTCAGGACGGTAATTAATTCGATCTCTGATGGCATTGTAGCCATTGATTCCAATGGATTCATCAAGGAAATCAACTCGGAGGCATCCAATATTCTGGCCACGGACACCTTGCTCGCCAGGGGAAAAGACATTCAGGAATTTGTTGGCAAGCAGTCGCTGTTCAAAAGAGTTGTAGCAGGCGGTAAGCCGGTGACCGACATAGAAACCGCTATGGACACCAGGCGCGGTTATATTCACTGTCACGTAAGCGCCACGCCCATCTTTCTCGCCGATGGCCAGGTGGTCGGGGCGGTTGCCACCTTGAAAGAGATGAAGAAGCTGCAAAGGGTGGTGAATCAAATCACCGGCGCGGAAGCGAGATTCACCTTTGCGAACATTATCGGGCAAAGCTCGGCGATACAACGGGCAATCCATCTTTCGCAGGTTGCAGCCCGGAACATGCACACGGTGCTGATTCAGGGGGAGAGCGGAACAGGGAAGGAACTCTTCGCTCAGGCTATTCATAACGCCAGCCTTGCCGGCCAGCCCTTTGTAGCTTTGAACTGCGCCGCGATTCCCGAAACACTCATCGAGAGCGAATTGTTTGGCTACGAGGGCGGGTCCTTTACCGGCGCGAGCAGAAATGGACGCCCGGGCAAGTTTGAGCTTGCAAACGATGGAACCATTTTCCTCGATGAAATAGGGGAGATGCCGCTCAACATCCAGACAGTGTTGCTGAGAGTATTGCAGGAGCGATCCGTGGTGAGGATCGGTGGACTTCGCTCAATACCGATCAATGTTCGGGTGATCGCGGCAACCAGCAAAGACCTGGCCGTCGAAGTTCCCAGAGGTAATTTTCGCCAGGACCTGTTTTACCGCCTTAATGTGTTCGAGATTCACATCCCGCCCTTGCGCGAGAGAATCGGGGACATCACACAGTTGATCGACTATCTTGTAGCTGGCATTTCGGCGCGGTTTGGCAAATCTGTAGCCGGTGTTTCGCTTCCAGTCTTGAAACGCTTGTGCAGCTATCACTGGCCCGGCAATGTCCGCCAGTTGGAAAATGTCGTGGAGCGTGCTATCAGCCTTATTGATGGAGACATTATCGAGGAACAACACCTGCCCGACTTCCTGTACGCCGAATCACACATGCCGGCCGATAAGTTTCCCCACGACGGCAGGCCATCGAACATCGAACAGGTTGAGAAAAAAGCGATTTTGGAGGCCGTTCGCAACTTTGGGGAACGGCAACAGGCAGCCAGATCGCTCGGCATATCGCGGAGCACTCTGTACCGGCGACTCAAGAGGTATAGAGGGGAAAGTTTAGATTGACGCTTCAAAGAGGGGCTATGTCTGTCGCAATCGAAGTGGATAATGAACTCCAGGCGAAGCTGAACAAGCTTAACCATGAGCTGCGCTCTTTAGGAAAACTATTGGTCGCGTATTCAGGAGGAGTAGATTCAGCATTTCTCGCCTGGGCAGCGCATCAGGTGATTCCCGGTAGAATGCTGGCAGTCATCAGCGACTCGCCAAGTCTGGCGCGTGAGCAACTGCGGGACGCTATCGCTTTTTGCGAAGAGTGCGGCATCCCGTGGCGCCGGATTTCTACCGGCGAGATGCAACGGCCCGAGTATGTACGAAACGATTGTATGCGGTGCTTTCATTGCAAGGATGAGCTGTTCACCGCGCTCGAATGCTTTCGGAAAGAACGCCATTTCGAGTCTATTGCTTACGGCGTCAACACTGACGATCAAGGCGATTATCGTCCCGGCCAACAGGCAGCCTTGGCGCATGATGTGAAGGCTCCACTGCTGGAGGCCGGCCTGTCGAAACAGGACATCCGTAATCTGGCACACGCGGCGGGACTTCGAGTGTGGAACAAGCCGGCTTCCGCGTGTCTGGCGTCGCGCGTTGAATACGGACTGGAAGTATCGTCAGAGGTTCTCAAACAAATCGAGACTGCCGAGGATGCATTGCGCGGTCTGGGATTCCAGCAGTTCCGGGTGCGCCATCATGGAAAGATCGCCCGCATCGAGATTGCACGGGAAGAGCTGCCGCGTGCGATGTCGCTGGAGATGGCGGAGAAGCTGGTGAGCATCTTCAAGTCTATCGGATTCACGTACGTGACCCTCGATCTCGAAGGTTTTCGTTCCGGCTCCATGAATGCCGTCCTGCCGGTCGCTTCTTTGGTTGACGCTGCCAGGAAACAGTAGCCGGCAAAACTGTCCAAGGCTGCCACCCCCCCGCGGAACCACCAGGAGTGATTGATGTGGCGTAGATGGCCTGAGTGTTGACTCCGCAGATGTTCAAGGCCGTTGGTACTGTTGTGCGTCGCGCAGGGTGTGCTTATGTGGCGGTAGGTTGCGAAGGCAATTACTCTGGTTCGATGAATGCAATTTTGCCTGTGGAAGTTCTGGCAGGACATCACCCAACAGATGACGGAAAGACTTGCGCTGTAGCTCACGCGTCAAAGGACTGGCAAATGAAAATTGGATATCTGGAATGCTTCGCCGGTATCAGCGGAGACATGCTGCTGGGAGCGCTGATCGACGCAGGGGTGTCCGCCGAGCTTCTTGGGTCAACAGTAAGGGCACTGGACTTGGGAGCGGAGTTGTATGTCGAGCGGGTCAACCGTAGTGGCATTCAGTCCACTAAAGTAGATGTGCTGATGGATGGCAAACCTGCGGATGCTCCGCAGCCGGATGTGACAACTCACGCTCACGCAGAGCACAGGCACGGCCATTCTCATGGGGAGTCCGATCACAAACACCCTCATGAACAGCATGGGCATGGTCATGTGCATGGAAGAGATTGGGCCAACATCCGTACGTTGATAGAACAGGCTGCGTTGCCGGAAGACGCGAAGGATCTGGCGCTGCGAACCTTTGAGTTGCTGGCGCGAGCGGAAGCGCAGATTCACAATGTCCCGGTAGAAAATGTTCACTTCCACGAAGTGGGAGCGGTGGATACTATTACCGATATTGTATGTAGTGCGGTAGGACTTTGTTCGCTGCAAGTGGACCAGTGGGTCTGTTCCGCAATCAATGTCGGCGGTGGATTTGTGGAGTGTGCCCATGGCAGGTTTCCGGTGCCCGCTCCGGCGACCGCCGAACTCCTCAAAGGCATGCCTACTTATTCCTCGGGGCTCCGGATGGAGTTGGTGACGCCGACTGGAGCAGCCCTGCTGAGAGCACTCGGGTGCAGCTTTGGGGATGCTCCTGCAATGCGATCTCATTCGATTGGCTATGGAGCCGGGAAACGGAATCCGGCGCGCTTCCCAAATGTATTGCGGCTCAGCATTGGTGATGCAGAAAGCGCGGCGCAGTTTTCCGAAGAGACGATCACAGTGCTGGAATGTGCAGTGGACGACCTGAGCCCGCAGGTAGTGGCCCGCGCCATGGAACTGGCCATAGCGCGGGGTGCGCTGGATGTAATGTGCATTCCGGTGACAATGAAAAAAGGCCGCGTAGGCAGCCTGCTGACAGTGCTGTGCGAAAGCAAAGATGTTGCGGCCTTTGAAGAACTGTTGTTCCGGGAAACAAGCACGCTGGGCATTAGGGTGCGCGAGGAGAAACGTGTAGTGTTGGAACGGAAGTTCGTGGAAACACAGATGGCGTTTGGAACCATCCGCGTGAAGCTGGGACTGTGGAATGGAGTGGAGATGAATGCGATGCCGGAATATGAGGATTGCCGCAAGGCTGCGGAGGAACATGGTGTTCCGGTGAAGCAGGTGATGCAGGCGGCGGTGGCTGCGATGGCAGAAGCCAAGGTGCGGAAATGACAAGGGAGACGATTTTTGCGCTGTTAAAGGATGTTCAGCGAGGCGGGATCAGCCCGGAGAACGCACTCAGCCGGCTTGCGGATCTGCCCTTTGAAGATACCGAATTTGCCAAAATTGATCATCACCGGACCCTGCGTCTGGGATTGCCGGAGGTGATCTTTGCGGCAGGCAAGACATGCACCCAGGTGGCGGAGATTTTTCTGCGGATGGCAAACAGTGGCAGCGATGTCCTGGCCACACGCGCGGACCATGACAGGTTTTACGCAGTGCGGGAAGTAGTTCCGGCAGCGCAGTATCATGCGGAAGCCGGAATCATTACCCTCCGTCAGGAAAAACGAAACGTAAAATACGGGCCGGTCGCGGTCATCTGCGCCGGTACGAGCGACATCCCGGTGGCGGAAGAAGCTGCAGTCACAGCCGAGTTCCTGGGAGCACAGGTGGAACGTATCTACGATGTGGGTGTCGCGGGACTGCACCGATTGCTCGCCCAATTAGAGACGTTAAAACAGGCACAAGTAGCGATTGTTTGCGCAGGCATGGAAGGAGCTTTGCCGAGCGTCGTGGGAGGGTTGTTGGGCGTCCCCGTAATCGCAGTCCCCACCAGCGTGGGTTACGGCGCGTCGTTCGGAGGAGTGGCGGCATTACTGGGAATGCTGAATACATGCTCGCCAAATATTGCCGTAGTGAACATCGACAACGGCTTTGGCGCAGCCTACATTTCTACGATGATCGTTCGCAGCATCGCAAGAGCACAGGCCTCTGCGCCCATGGACTGCGATGCCCCGCTGTCTTTCTGATGGTCATACGAGATCCTGTTTATTGATGCCGGTTCGGGGAAAATACCGGCAATGGAAGTCCATAACAGCTTGCGGGGGAAGAAGCTGATTTTCTGCAAGACAGGCGGACCAGCAGGGGGCTCGATCTTACGAAGTCCTTGTTGGCGGCGATCAAACACCGGTGGGGTGAGATACCCACGGTTGCCGTGTGGCCTCTGTTCGTTGTGATTTTTTCCGGCAATCTTCCGGAATTACTGCGCTTGTTTCAATCTTTTAGCTGTTTATTTAATAAGTGCTTCGCACGGCCCGACCGCAAAGTTCAGAATATGGCGATCAGGCGGGAAATGGATCAGGAACTGTGTAGACGAAGCCAACTCCTCGAATTGTTTTGATTCGCTCAATTCCTTTATATTTATGACCGAGTTTTTTTCTAATGCGGCTCAAATGCATATCCACGCTGCGGTCGTAGGCCCTGAGATCTCGCCCGAGGATGTTCCGGGCCAATTGCTCACGCGTCACAACATGACCGGCTGCTCTCAGCAATATTTCCAGAAAATTGAACTCAACGGCAGTCAAATGCAATTCTGCTCCGTCACGACGCACAACTCGGGTCCCGCCGTCAAGTTCGATATCCCCGACAGCTATTCTTTCAGGTGCCGGCCTGACCTCATCCTCGATGCTATTTTTCGCACGCCGAAGAACTGCTCGGACTCTTGCAAGCACTTCTCGAGGGTCGCAAGGTTTTTCCAGGAAATCGTCTGCCCCGATCTCAAGCCCTACGATGCGATCTATTCTCTGAGTTCGGCCGGTTAACATGATTACAGGCGTGTTCTGTCTGGAACGGATACGCTGCAGGACTTCAAAACCATTCATGCCCGGAAGCATTATATCGAGCAGAATTAAATCATATTCATCCCTTGCTGCCGCCAAGACCTGCTTTAAGGCGTCCATCCCGTTGTAGGTCGAGGTTACCTCGAACCCTTCAGGCTTGAGATAATCTGCCATCATTTCACAAAACTCTGTATCATCATCTATCATTAAGAGACGACTCATTTGGATGACCTCTGTATTTTTCAGAATTTTGCGCAAATTGTTTGTTTGATATAAATCTCAGCTCTGCCGGAAGCATCCCGAGCTTCCGGCAGAGCTTTAAACATCCGCCTAAGGTGGATCTGGATGCTGTCAATTGCCGACCTGTGGCAATTCCGGTTTAGGAAGTTGCACGGTTTTCTGAAGAATCAGGTCGGGAACGCTGTAAGTGCAAACAACGGGTCCCATTAACACATAAAGAGAACCGTTGCCGGCCCAAAGCCCATGCGGCGGCCCACCCATGGGGGGATGCGGTGGAAACTTTCCGGGGTCGGGCGGCTTAGATGGAGTACCCTGAGGGGGCGCAATATCCGGGAGGTCCACTGAACGCAGAAGTGTCATTTCAGTAATCTTGTACTGCAGGATCTTGCCGCCCGCCATTACATAAAGGTATTGCTGGTCGGCGGCAATACCTGTCAATCCAAGTTTGAAAAAGGTGGCCGGCGGGGGTTGCACGTCACTGGCCTGTTGAGGGTAAGCTTCCCCGCTAATCAAGCACAGGGTCAGGCAGAGAATAACAAGGATCAGTATCTTGCTCACCTTCGTCTCCTTTGCTAATCTAGATTTGCATTATGGCTGAGTCTGTTCGAGCAGATCCTATTTGTTTCATTCCTGATTCTAGTCTTGATTCGATCTCTGCACCTCCTTTTATCATTGTTTAAGGCGCCGCCGGGGTAACTGACGTGTCGCAAGCCTCTTAGCCCGCTCGGACGTGCAGACTTTAGAGATAGATTGTGGAGAAAGTATGGAGGAGGTGTGGAATGAATATGGAGATCAATCAGCAGGATTGACTTCCTGGTCCGAATACGCCAGAAATAAGGGGACCTTTTGCCTGCAGTTGCTCAATGATCTCTGCACTTCCGGCCACGGGCGGTTTAGCATGAACCTTAAATTCAGGCACAAAGTATTTATGGCTTTTCTGCTGAATAGCTTGATCGTTGTCGTTTGCATCATTCTGATCGGAAGATACTTTTCCGAGCGCCATTTTGAAGAGTATGTCAGCAAAGTTGAAGCTGAAATGGTCACGAAACTGGTTGACGCACTGAGTCAGGAATACCGGAGAAGCGGCAATTGGGATTCGGTCCTGCAGGACCCGGGACTTTGGTTCGGCTTAAGATGGCTCGGGCCAGGCATGCCACCGAGAGCTGGGATGACCGGCCCGCCGCTCTTACACTTTGATCCTCTACCGACGGGGAGACAAAGAATACCGCCGCCACCCGGCGAGTTGATTCCACTTTCTCCCGGTCCGCCGCTCTTACACTTTGATCCTCTATCTATGGAGAGAGAAAGAGTACCGCCGCCACCCGGCGAGTTGATTCCACTTTCTCCCGGTCCGCCTCCACAACATCTGCCTATTTCGCCCATCGCCCTGTTCGATGCCGAGAAACGCCCGTTGACCCTGGGGGATTCTTCCTCTCAGGACAGCTATCGGCTCACTCCCATCAAGGCAGATGCCCAGTTGGTCGGGTGGCTTGGCCTCAGAAAGCACGGACGACCGACTCATCG
>JBELAB010000463.1:0-2715 GCA_049509275.1 Syntrophobacteraceae bacterium
GAGGGGTTGCGCGGAAGCGTACAGGAGTACGCCGCACAAGAAAGCCCGAAGATTGACGCCGCCAAGGCGGAAAAGGACCCTTTCCGGATGGAAACTACTCTAAGAAATGTCCGATGCGACGACCGCGCACAGGTCCTCGGCAAAAGGAAAAAGGCAGCTTGTATCAAGGCTCCCGATATAGCTTTTTATGCCTGTAATTCCCTCCACCTTGAGAAAGCGCTCTATTCCCTCGATTATTTCGACTGCGGCGACGGGATTTATGAAATTGGCGGTCCCAACCTGGACGGCGCCGGCCCCGATCAGCAAAAACTCCAGGGCGTCCGTTGCGTTGGTGATCCCCCCGATTCCTATTACGGGGCATTGGACCGCCCGGGTGACCTCATAGACGCACCGAAGAGCAATGGGTTTTACGGCCGGTCCGGAAAGCCCTCCCAAAACATTGGCCAGCCGCGGCCTCCTGGAAAAAATATCCACGGACATGGCCGCCACGGTGTTTATGCACGAGATGATATCGCTTCCAGCGCCCTGGGCGGCCCTGGCGATCTCCGAGATGCTCGTTACGTTCGGCGTGAGCTTTGTGATTACCGGAAGACGCGTGGCGCCCCTGACAGCTTCAACCACCCTGGAGGTCATCGCCGGATCGGTCCCGAAGACCATCCCGCCCTGTTTCACGTTCGGACAGCTTACGTTGATTTCCAGGGCGGCTATTCCAGGCGCCCCGTCGAGCCGGGCGGCAAGTTCGCCGTATTCCTCGATCGTGTTGCCGAATATGTTTACGATCACCGGAATGCCCATATCGTGCAAAAAAGGGAGCTTTACGGACAAAAACCTTTCGGCCCCGACATTTTCCAGACCTATGGCGTTTATCATCCCTGCCGATGTTTCGGCCAGCCGGGGAGGAGGGTTCCCGGCGCGCGGCTCGAGCGAAATCCCCTTTACCACAATCGCCCCGAGACGGCTGAGGTCAAAGAAGCTCGAGTATTCCTCACCGTAGCCGAACGTGCCGGAGGCGCTCATAACCGGGTTTTTCAGGCGTAGCGGACCTAGCTGAACAGCAAGGTCGGGGGAAGCGTCTGCTGGACCAGGATTTTGTTCCATTTGATAGATCCTGCCGAAAAGATTGGACCATCTTCGCACACGTGGACAAAGTCTTCGGATTCCGGGTCGCCGGGTGTGGCAGCGGGGAGCGCGCACCCAAGACAGGCCCCGATCCCGCAGGCCATGACCGATTCCATCGAAAGCTGGGCGGGCGTATCGTTTGAGAGCGCCCAACCGGCTACGTGATACTGCATGGCGAGCGGTCCGCATGAATACAGCTCAAAGGGCCGGAAGTCTCCCGCCGCCATGAATTCTTCAAACATTTGAGTAATGCGGCCCTTGTAGCCGAAGCTGCCGTCGTCGGTTGCAAAGTGGACCCGGATACCCCGGCCTCGGAGAAAATCTTCGGGCAAAAGCTCGATTGCTGTGCGGGCGCCGTAAAAAAGCCGCAGTTTCTCCGCGCCCTTTGCCCCGCGATCTGAAATCACCCGTGCGATCAGCTCCAAAAGAGGCGCTATACCGATCCCGCCGGCTATGAAGGCCAGGGGAACGGTCCTGTCGATAGGAAGCTCGAATCCGTTTCCGAGAGGGCCGATAAGGCTTGAGGCCGATCCGGGCTCAAGCCGGGACATGAGCCGCGTGCCTCGGCCGGTAACCCTGTAGAGGATTTCGAAGTCTCCGTCTTCGGGATATATCCGGCTGAAAGAAAAAGGGCGGCGCAGCAGAGGGTCGGTCCCCTCAAGGACCCGAATCATAACGAACTGCCCGCAGCGGGCTGCGCCGGCAATTCGAGGCGAATGCAACCGGAGCCGGAATATCTGAGCGGAAATCCTCTCCTGACTGATTATGCGGGCCTCTTCGATTATCTTACCCAAGATCGGCTCCGATGTTTCTACGGTTTGGGGTCCTGCTGTTTCCACCCGATTACCGAGGCCATGCGCCCTGTCGTACCTTCGGCCCGGTACGAAAAAAACTCCGCCTTCCCGCACACGGTGCATCTTGCCGCAAACTCGATATTCCGGCCGTAAATCCCGGCCGTCCTCAGTTGGTCCCGGGTGATCGCCCAGAAGTCGAAGTATTCGGGGCGAACCTGAAAGGACCACAACTCTTCGGGAATCTCCTTTTGGTAGTTCACAAACTGGGCGCAGCAGGGGCCAAGGGAAGGCGATACGGCGGCAAGGGTCTCTGCCGGATTTAGCCCGAACCGGTCCTTGAGGTATCCGACGGTCTTTCCGGCGATGTTCTGGACGCTCCCTCGCCATCCGCTATGGATATTGGCAATGATGCGGCTTTGCGGATCGACCAGGAAAATGGACTGGCAATCCGCGATCTTTATAACGAGGCCAAGGCCGCCAATATTGGTCGCAAGCGCGTCTGCGGGCGGCGCGATAAGCGTTGGCGGCCGCTCTTCGAGTCCCCTAACGGACTCTTTGCCGATGAAATTTACCGAATCGCCATGGAACTGGCGGCTCGAAACGAGCCTTTCAAGTCCAGCCGCATTCTTTATACGGGTAAGGTTTTCCGATACGGCATCGGGTGAGTCGCCGTTGCTCCAGGACGCGTTAAGGCTCTCATAAGGGGGCAGGCTGACTCCGCCGTGCCTTGTGAACACCCCATGCACCAGCCCCGGTACGCCGGACAGGTTCCCGAAGGTAAGGCAGGGGAGGCTTTGAACCC
>JBELAB010000464.1:0-5709 GCA_049509275.1 Syntrophobacteraceae bacterium
GGCCAACACCCGGGCGTAAAATAAGCGGCCGAAGCCGGATAATCTTCCGGGTTCGGCCGTTTTTTTGTCAACCCTGATGATTAATTATGCAGGTGATGGCTTCTCCGGGAATCAATCATCCATTTCAAGCGAGTGGAGAGAAAAACGATGCTGAGAAAACCGGTCCTCGACTATTTCTTCAAGCCTGGGGCCATTGCAGTCATCGGGGCGAGTCCCAGGGAGAATTCCATTGGCTGGGCGCTGCTGACTAATTTAAAAAAAGACGGCTTTCCCGGACCGATCTACCCCATCAATCCAAAGCACGAGGAGATCCTGGGCCTTAAAGCCTACTCGTCCATCACGGCAGTGGGCTCCCCCATCGATTTGGCCGTTATCGCCGTCCCCATCCGGGGGGTGCCGGCAGTCATGAAGGAATGCGGCGAGGCCGGGGTGAAAGGGGCCATAATCATTTCGGCCGGTGGAAAAGAGGTGGGAGAGGAAGGTGTGCGCATTGAAGAGGAAATCAGGTCCGAGGCGCAACGAAGTGGAATACGCTACCTTGGACCTAACTGCATGGGGATTTTCTCCCCTATCAATGGCCCGAACGCGAGTTTTGCTGCCCGCTCCGCCGAACCGGGAAGCCTCGCAATGCTCTCCCAGAGCGGGGCCATCTGCAGCGCCATCCTGGATCTGGCAGCCAGCGAAAAGATCGGCTTTTCTCATTTTGTCAGCGTAGGTTCCATGGCCGATTTGGACTTCGCCGACATGATCGACTATCTTGGCAACGAACCGACCGCCCGAAGCATCATCATCTACATGGAGAACATGACCCGGCCTCGCAAGTTCATCAGTGCAGCGCGCTCGGTTTCCCGGGTCAAACCCATCATCGTGGTCAAATCGGGGCGCAGCGAAGCGGCCGCGAAGGCTGCAGCCTCACACACCGGAGCCCTCGCCGGACAGGATGAAGCCTACAATGCGGCGCTTCGCCGTGCGGGAATCATCCGGGTAGACACTATCAGTCAGCTCTTCAGTTGTGCGCAAGCCCTGAGCAAGATGCAGCGGCCCACCGGAGGCAAGCTGGCCATCATCACCAACGCCGGTGGTCCAGGGGTCATGGCGGCGGATGCTTTCAGCAAATGGGGCCTCGATCCTGCAACGCTCAGCCCTGAAACGTTTCAAAAGCTCGACGCGTTCCTGCCCCCCTGCTGGAGCCGGGGAAATCCCATCGATATTCTCGGTGATGCGCAGTTGGATCGCTATGTGCGCGCGGTGCACGTCTGCCTGGAAGCTCCCGAACTCTCCGGGTTGATCGTGATTCTAACCCCTCAGGCTGTGACGGACTCCACGGGAGTGGCCCAAGCCCTGGCTACCGGGATCAAAAATCGGCCAAAGCCCTTCATGGCCGTATGGATGGGGGCACGAGACGTGGAAGCCGGCATAAGAATACTCAATGAGGCTCGCATTCCCACCTTTGCCACTCCCGAAGAGGCAGTGGATACCTTCATGCACATGTACTCGTATTCCCGCAATCTGGAGCTCCTGTACGAGACGCCGCCAAGCCTGCCGCACGAAATCCAGGTCAATACGAGGGAGGCGCGAACCTTCATCGACGAGTGTCTCAAACGCCGCGAAAAAGTCCTTACGGAAATTGAATCCAAGGCCATTTTGTCGGCGTATGGCATCCCGGTCAACCCCACCGTTGTGGCATCGAGCCCGCCGGCAGCCGCCGAGGCTGCCAAAGGCATCGGCTTTCCGGTCGTAGTCAAGATCTATTCACCCGATATCACTCATAAATACGATGTGGATGGCGTCCGGGTCTACTTGAGGAGCGAGCAGGAGGTTGAAGCAGCTTTCGAAGAGATCACCTCCAGGGCAAGGAGGCTAAAGCCGGAAGCGAGGATTTCCGGGGTTACGGTACAAAGCCAGGTGAAAAAATCCGAAATCGAATTGATCGTTGGAAGCAAGCGCGACCCGCAGTTCGGTCCGCTCATCCTCTTCGGTATGGGCGGGGTTTTGAGCGAGGTGCTTAAGGATTCGGCGGTGGACCTGCCTCCTCTCAACCTGCTCCTCGCACGTCGTCTCATGGAGCGAACCCGTGTCTATCGCGTCCTCCGGGGTTACCGCAATATTCCCGCAGCCAACGTGGACCTGGTGGCGGAGTTTCTCGTTCGAATTTCGCAACTGGTGACCGATTTCCCGGAAATTGTCGAATTGGACCTCAACCCCGTGGTCATCAGCGACGGATGCCCGGTGGCCATCGATGCCCGCATTGTGATCGAGCCCAGCGAGGTGGCTGCCCCCCGGCACCTGATCATCAGTCCTTATCCCAATCAGTATGAAAGGGACTGGCTGCTAAAAGACGGCACCCCGGTGCTGATCCGTCCTGTGAAGCCTGAAGATGAGCCTCTGGTAGCGGACCTGCTGCATAATTGCTCCGACCGGACGATCTACTTTCGCTATTTTGGAGTGAGCAAAAAATGGCCCCATGAGTCTTTGATCCGCTTCACCCAAAATGACTACGACCGGGAAATCGCTGTTGCCGCCATTGGACTGCCGCCGGGTCCATCTGTCATGATGGGGGTTGGAAGGCTGGTGATGACCCCGGAGCGGGATTCAGCCGAATTTGCAGTGATCGTGGCCGATCGATGGCAGGGCACGGGTCTGGGTATGAAGCTCATGGAGCGGGTCATAGAAATTGCAAGGGAAAATGGAGTGAAGACTCTATCCGGTGACGTGCTGGCCGAAAACGGGCGCATGCTTGGCCTGGTAAAAAAGATGGGATTTAACATCCTCAGGCCCGAAATGGGCACATGCCGGGTGGAACTGGATCTAGCTGCCGGGACCGGAGCAAAATTATGAAGATGTTTAACCTGGTATCATACCCCTTGCCGGTCGCGGTTCGGCTGCGCCTCCAGTGAAGCCACTTTGTCCAGGCGGCGCAGGTGCCGCGAGGCCCCGCTGAATTCTGCCGCCAGGAAGGTCTCCACCAGGTCCCAGGCCACCGCAGGCCCTACGGTCCGGCCGCCCATGCAGATGATGTTCATGTGATCGTCCTCGACCCCCTGCCGGGCGGAGTAGTGGTCGTGAACCAGGCCGGCGCGGATGCCCGGGACCTTGTTGGCACAGACCGAGGCGCCGACGCCGCTGCCGCAGATGGCTATCCCTAGTTCCACCTTTCCTGCGGCCACCGCCTTGGCAAGGGGGATGACGAAATCGGGATAGTCGTCGCCGGGGTTCAGACCATGAGCACCGAAATCGACCACCTCATGGCCTGCGGCACGGAGCTGGGCCACCAGCTCTTCCTTCAAACCAAACCCACCGTGATCGGTGGCGATTCCAACCCGCTTGGACAAACAGAGAGTCACCAGGGGGCCTCCTTGAGCTTCCGGTAGCGCCGGATTAATGTGTTCGTTGAACTATCGTGGCCGAGCCGGGGGTCCTCCCGGCTCTCCAGTTAAGGTGGCCATTTTGCGACCGCTGCTATTGGCGGAGCCATCCGAGATGCCCTCAAAGCGAGTGTCGTGCGTTTGAAGGCAAGCCCACCGTCCAGCACATTAATAAGTGAAGTGAAAAGTCGTGTAAGCCTCGCTACGCGTGCTTCGCATTGCTTCACTTTGTGAAGCATGCTTGCAGGCATCCCTGAATAGCTTCACATCGCGGAGCGCTGAAGGCGACCGTATCGCGTGTCTATCGGACGCGTTGGGCGGGCGTGGGATGCCTTCAAACCAAACCCACCGTGATCGGTGGCGATTCCCACCCGCTTGGACAAACAGAGAGTCACCAGGAGGCCTCCTTGAGCTTCCGGTAGCGCCGGATTAAGGTGTTCGTTGAACTATCGTGGCCGAGCCGGGGGTCCTCCCGGCTCTCCAGTTCCGGAATAATGCGCTGGGCCAGGGCCTTGCCCAGCTCGACACCCCACTGGTCAAACGAGTTGATGCTCCAGATAGTGCCCTGGGTGAAGACGCTGTGCTCGTAGAGGGCCACCAGTTTGCCCAACGTTTCCGGGGTAAGGCGTTCGGCGAGGATCGTGTTGGAGGGGCGGTTGCCCTGGAAGACTCGGTGGGGCACGAGCCAATCCGGCGTGCCCTCGGCTTTCACTTGCTCGGGCGTCTTGCCGAAAGCCAGCGCTTCAGTCTGGGCAAAGACATTGGCCATGAGAATGTCGTGGTGCCGGCCCATGGGGTTGAGCGGCTGGCCGAAGGCAATGAAGTCACCAGGTATGAGTCTGGTCCCCTGATGAATCAACTGGTAGAAAGAGTGCTGGCCGTTGGTGCCCGGCTCGCCCCAATAGATGGGGCCGGTTTGGCAGGGGACCTCGGTCCCATCGAGTGTGACGTGTTTGCCGTTGCTCTCCATGGTGAGCTGCTGCAAGTAGGCCGGGAATCGCTTCAGATACTGCTCGTAGGGCAAGACCGCCACGGTCTGTGCGCCGAAGAAGTTGTTGTACCAGACGGCCAGGAGGCCCATGAGCACCGGCAGGTTGCGCTCGAACGGGGTGGTGCGGAAGTGCTCGTCCATCTGATGGAAGCCGTCCAACATGGCCCGGAAGTTGTCCGGGCCGATAGCAAGCATGGTGGAAAGGCCGATGGCCGAGTCCATGGAGTAGCGCCCGCCGACCCAGTCCCAGAACTCGAACATGTTGGCGGTATCGATGCCGAACTTCCCCACTCCTTCAGCGTTCGTTGAGACCGCGACAAAATGTTTGGCCACCGATTTTTCGTCGCCCCCAAGACCCGCCAGCGACCAGTTGCGGGCCGAGTGGGCGTTGGTCATCGTCTCCAGCGTGGTAAAGGTTTTGGAAGAAATGATGAAGAGGGTTTCCGACGGATCAAGGTCCTGGACCGCCTCCGCAAAGTCGGCGCCATCGACATTGGAGACGAATCGAAACGTCATGGCCCGCTCGCTGTAGTTCTTGAGCGCCTCGTAGGCCATAACCGGCCCCAGGTCGGAGCCCCCGATGCCGATGTTGATGACGTTGCGAATACGCTTGCCGGTGTGGCCCAGCCAGGCGCCGCTCCGGACGCGGCCGGAAAAGTCGGCCATCTTGTCCAACACGGCGTGGACTTGGGGCGCCACGTTCTCGCCGTCCACGACGATGACTGCTCCCTTCGGGGCGCGCAGCGCGACGTGCAGGACGGCTCGTTTCTCCGTGAGGTTAATCTTTTCTCCCCCAAACATGGCGTCAATCCGGGCTCGCAGGCCGGATTCTTCGGCCAGTTGCACAAGCAGCCTGAGGGTTTCGCCGGTAATGCGATTCTTGGAGTAATCCAGGTAAAGGCCCACGGCCTCAGCGGTCATCCGCTCGCCGCGGCCTGGATCGTCCCCAAAGAGTTTCCGTATATGGAGTTCCCGAACCTGTTGATAGTGGGCTTCCAGGGCCTTCCAGGCCGGCCGTTCGTTGAGTGGCGCCATGCCTGTTGTCATGTTCGCGCTCCTTTTGTCCTATCAGGTACGAGGACATCCACTGTCGTCGCTAATTGTTGATCCCCCGGTGCTTCAGGTCAGCCGAAGACGTCTCCAAAGCGTTATTAACGATCCGCTGGGCTTCAGACACAATGGCGTCCAAACGGGCCTGGCCTTTAAAGCTTTCGGCGTAGATTTTGTAGATGTTCTCCGCGTCGGACGGCCGGGCCGCAAACAAGCCGCTCGCCGTCATGACCTTCAAATCTTCGGCTTTGTTTGCCGTACAGCTTCTAACTCAATCTCAAAACCTATGCAGCCACGGAATCG
>JBELAB010000465.1:0-2865 GCA_049509275.1 Syntrophobacteraceae bacterium
GCCTGGTTGGTCCTGTCGATCATGCGGTCGAGACAACGGGCGTCTCGCGGGTGATCGACCAAGCCATGAAATCGCTCGGTCCTTCCGGAAAAATGTCCAAGCTGGGCGTTTCTCATGAGGAACCCCACCAGGGGGTCACACCCCAACGGCCCGGCCCGGATCAGAGGGTCTTTTACAGCATTGCGGGCGACAGCGACCCGCAAGAGTTCATTCCTTATATGATCAGGTGTTACAGGGAAGGGAAATTCCCCTTCGATAAGCTGATAAAGCAATACCGTGCGCAGGAAATAAACAGAGCGGTGAAGGAGTCTCAAGACGGACATACGGTAAAAGCTGTTCTGCGCTTTTGAATTGCAAGAGTTCATCGCGGTGAACCCTTACCAGGGTTTTCTTCTCGCTTTTATATCGTGTACTCCTAATCCGCCCTGAGCGAATTGCTGGAGAATAATATGGAAAAAATCCAATCTTTGGCTTTCGTTAAGTATTTCTTTTTCCTCTAAAACATGCTCGATAACCGCATGTTCGAGTTCCGCCTGGCATTTCAAAATATCTTGTGCAGCCGCATGCACTCCGGATCTATCGGCTGATTCGGAAAAAAGCGCCCTCGCCAGCACCATTCTCTTTTGACACAAATCCTGACGGATTTTTTCAACTCCGGGGAGAAAGGTTCTTCGGATATCTTGAACTTTTTGACGCTGCTCCCCGGTCAGATCGGGAATCAAGTCAAGATATCCTTTAATGTTGGAATGCTTCCACCTTGTGTACTTCAAATAGTAATATGAACCCACAAAGACGGCCAGAACAATTGATAATGCGCTCATAAAACCAAACAGAAAAGATCCTGAAGCCATATGAAATGTCCTTATTTCTGTTGACCGATGACCTGGAAATAAGCATGACTCATGGAAAGAGGTGGAAAATCGCTGAACTCGTCCAGGGTGGCGGTCTTTTCATATTCATGTCCTGAGACCAGTTCAAAAATGGAGTCAGCCAGTTGGAGAAACCTGGCGAAGACACGTTTAGAAAAGGGGGCGGATTCAAGACGGTCTGGTTGCTTTGTTGAAATCCCGGCGATAATCTGCAAGAAAAAGGACTCATCGATCTCAAGTTTCGGCATGTCCTTTACCAGCGAATCAACCCGTTCGAGTTCGGCCAGTTCTTTCCTGCATGCTGCGCAATTTCGTAAATGCACAGACATTTTTTCACTCAGGTTTCCATTCAATTCCCCGTCTTTGTAGGCCGATAACCGGCTTCTAAATGGATCGTTTCCCACTGTTCATTCCTCCGAACGTCCGATCAGTGTTTTTCTGAGATTCTCGCGGGCACGGAAGAGCAGCGATTCCACACTGGAAATCGAGGTTGAAAGAATATTGGCGATTTCGGCATAGGAGAGCCCTTCATTCACCCTCAGAAGGAGAGCGGCCCGCTGCTTTTGGGGAAGATGCCGGACGGCCTCCATCACTTCTTCCTCAAGCTCTTTGCGACCGGTATGGTTTGGCTCCTCCAACTCAAACCCATGGTCATCAATGTCGGTGATCGGGCAGAACCGGCTCCTGCGCAAGACCTCGTTTAACGACAGGTTGTAGGCAATTTTGAAAATCCACGTCGACACCTTCCCCCTGGGCTCGAACTCGGAAGCCGCCCGATAGACACGCAAAAAGACTTCCTGTGCAATATCTTCAGCCCCGAACCTATCCCCCATGTATCTAAAAATAAAATTCGAAATTGGGTCCCGGTACCTCTTGACCAGCGTCTCAAACGCAAGTATATCGCCGGCACCAATAGCCTTGATCAGCTCATATTCCCTGTCGGCTTTCGGAAAAGAGCCACCACAACCCGCTGGATCATTCATCTTTTTTCAGCCGATCAGGCAAACTGTCAAATGGAGACCGCGCCATAACTCATCCGTTTTAATTTAAATCTTAATCCACCCTTTCCTCAGTGAATTATCCAAAATTACCCCTGCCAGAAAAGCCACACCCATGTGCCACATAGCGAAAGCGGCTACGATAAGCATCACGTAGAAATCTGATTTGTTTTCGCCAATGTCTTTCACCACTATGGCCAGTTCCGAACCCGCGAAAAACAAGATCACTCCCAAGACGGCATTGGGGAAAATTTTAAAGATGATCGCAACAGAGTCGCTGAAAAACAGGGCAATCAGGACGAGCATAGTTCCCAGAATGACCAGGGCACCGCCTGTCCTTGCCCCGAAGCGAACATGACCGGCCATTCCACCGGCCCCATGACACATCGGAATCCCGCCAAAAAGGGGCGAAACCAGGTTCATGACTCCCTGGGAGACAGCGATCTTTCTCTCCGTCACCTGCCTGTCGGGAAACAGTTCATTGTTCTCGGCGACAATTGCAATAACCGCGTTTCCAAGGGTCAACGGGATTTGGGGGATAGTGAAAAGCAAGGTTCCGACAACGAGATCATTCCAGGTAATCATCGGGAGACTGAAAACCGGCAGCTTGAAGCCGATGTGGATCTTGGCAAGTTCCGGCAGTATTTCAGGATTTATGATAACGGCCGACCCAACCCCTATTATCAAGAGCACAAACATTGCGGGGACCTTGGGGTTAGTTAGAAGAAGGTAAGTGACGACAAGCGCGATACCTGCCAGCACCGGCGCAGATTGCATGCGATGGACCCCATCAACCATGAAGGAAAGACCCAGCCCCAGCATGATGCCGCGCACAACAGGTTTACTTGCAAGCCTGGCAATCGGTCTGATCGCCCCTGTAGCGCCGGCGACCAACCAGAAAAGTCCCGTGGTAAGTCCTGAACCGAAAAGGGCCGCCGGGCTTATGCCACCTGCGATGGCTGCCGCTCCGATTGCCTTCATAGGCTGAATCGGGATTG
>JBELAB010000466.1:0-3869 GCA_049509275.1 Syntrophobacteraceae bacterium
CTGCTGCTTTCTTTTGCGCTGCCGCTTTCTTATGAGCTGCTGCTTTCTTTTGTGCTGCTGCTTTCTTTTGCGCCGCCGCTTTCTTTTGTGCTGCTGCTTTCTTTTGTGCTGCTGCTTTCTTTTGCGCCGCCGCTTTCTTTTTCGCCTGCGCCGGCGCCTGCTCCTGCTCGTCCGCGCCTACGGTCCCTGTCGTGCCGGTTCCGGCCACGGACGTGCCTTCAGTCGCGGCCGCATTCACGATGGGAGATGCCACCATTGTCGCCCCAAATAGAATGGCGGTGATGATTGAAACAACCTTGCCCTTCATATCCTGACTCTCCTTTCCTCCCGCGAAAATAATGCCGCCCCCTTGAGAGAAGGGTCAATCACGCTGCCCATTTTAAGGAGAAAACTTGAAATACACAAATTAAGAATTTGCTCCAAATTATTTCCCATTATTTTTTTTCTTGCTGCCGGTTTTACCCGACTTTGCGGATTTCCCTTTTTTCCCGGCATTCTTTTTACCAACACTCTTTTTTTTCTTGCTGCCGGTTTTACCCGACTTTGCGGATTTCCCTTTTTTCCCGGCATTCTTTTTACCAACACTCTTTTTTTTCTTGCTGCCGGTTTTACCCGACTTTGCGGTTTTCCCTTTTTTCCCGGCATTCTTTTTACCAACACTCTTTTTTTTCTTGCTGCCGGTCTTACCGGACTTTGCCGTTGAGCCTTTCTTCACGGCACTCTTCTTGTCAGATCCTTTTTTTCTCTTAGAACCCGAATGCTTGCTCGCTTTTTTTGCAGTCTTGCCGGCAGATTTTGCACCTTTTTTGTACGACTGGGCGCCTTTGCGGGTTGAGGCCCGGGAGGACTTTGATCTCTTTCGGGCCGAGGCTTTAGCTGAAACCTTCTTTTTCCCGGTTTTTTTTGAAGCCATCCTGGATTTTTTCTTCTTTGAAGCCATCCTGGATTTTTTCTTCCCGGATTTTCGCCATGCTGATTTCTTGCCCTTCTTTTTCGAACTCTTCATCCCGCTCGACCCGGCGCCGAACGAAGGCTTGCCGTTTCCTTTCGGCTCAATGGTCGAAGGATTGTATTCGTCTTTCAACAGGCGGCGATATTGTTCCTGGAGCTCGCGGACTTTATCGTTTACCTGGGGGTCTTCCTGTTGGGCAAAGCAGCCGAATGCAAAAATAGCCGCAATTGAGACCACAGCGGGCAACATGAGTATCTTACGCAATCTCATGGGAACTCCTCTGCTCGAAAGCCTTCCTGATCCCGTCGCCGGGGGATGCGACCGCCTCTATCGTTCTGGTTCAGTTTTTGGTTTCTGTTTTGGAACGGATGGCAAATATAGCACAACCCAAGATATTTACAACGGTTGGCTGGAGGTTTGGACGAGCAGGTGAAACAATGATTCGCGTTTTGTTAGAGCTTTTTTTGACATTGCGACTCTTTGACATCGTTCGATAGTCGAGTTATTGTCCAAGCCGGTTTACCATGACTTGAATTAACCGAAGAGACGCAGAGCGCGCAGAGATAAGAACCACTCAGACAGGATTAACAGGATATACGGTATTATGAACTCTGCACCTCGCGGAGCGCCGAATTACAGATGGAAAAAGACGTGCCACCTGTGCGGTCTTCCGGCGGGGAGTTCGAATATCTCTCAGCCGGTTGCGGGCAGGACGGTACATTTTTGCTGCCTTGGCTGCATGTACGTCTTCCAGGTTCTCTACAACAGCCCCGGGGGTATCGCCGGCGATTACCGGAATACCGATCTCTACAGAGCTTGCGTTTCTGCGGGCCTCATTCCATCGGGACAGGCCGAAGACAAAAACACTCCGTTATCCCGGCCTGACCCCGCCGAGCCCACGAGCCAGGGCCAGCCCCAATTACTGCTGCAACTCCTCGACAGCCCGGCCGGCGGCGCCGGTTCCCAAGCCCCGGAGATGGCCCTGATCGAAGAAGGACTCTCGCAGGAACTTTCCATCCGGATCGAAGGAATGTGGTGCGTCGCCTGTTCGTGGCTCATCGAGCATCTTGTGCGCAAAATGGACGGAGTGCTGAGCGCCGGCATCTTCTTTTTTTCGGACATAGCCCGCATCAGGTACATGCCCCATCTCGTCCAGCCCAAAACTATCATGGAGAGCATCTCCCGGCTGGGCTACAGGGCCTCTCCGGCCGAATCTCCGCACGATTCGGGCCAAAGCAGAAATCTTATCGTCCGGCTGGGGATTTCAGCGATCCTCAGCATGAACATAATGATGATCACATTTGCTCTATGGGCCGGTTTTTTCGAAGAGATCGGCCGAGAGGGAGAGGCGCTTTTTTCATATACACTCTGGGTTATCGCCACACCCGTCGTTTTCTATGCAGGCTGGCCGATCCTGCGCAATGCTTTCTGGAGCATCCGGCACCTGAGCGCCACCATGGACACGCTTATAGCGGCCGGCGTGCTCTCGGCTTATTTTTACAGTGTTGCGGCGACGTTGCGGGGAAGCCTTCATGTATATTTCGATACTGCATCGATGCTCGTCACACTCGTTTTGCTCGGAAGATTCATCGAAATTCGGGCAAAAGAGAAGATTTCCGGTACGATCACCGCGCTTTTTCACGCAGCGAGCGGGAAGGCGCGAATCTCAAAGGAGGGCAGGGAAATCTGGACGGCGTCCGACAAGGTTTCCAGGGGCGATTTGTTCCTGGTCTTTCCCGGCGAGCGCTTACCGGTTGACGGACGTATCGTTTCCGGGGAGGCCGTTCTGGACGAATCCGTAATAACCGGGGAATCGCGTCCGGTAACGAAGAGACCCGGAGACGACGTGTCTGCCGGATCGCTCGTGCTGAATGGAGAGGCGAAATTTCAGGCCGTACGTGCGGGGGGCGAGAGTTCCCTCAGCCAGTTGATTACATTGATTCAGGAAGCGCTTTCAACCAAGAACCGATTCGAGATGTTCGCAGACCGCCTCATGCGGGTACTGGTCCCGGCCGTGCTGGCCCTTTCCGCTTGCATCCTGATCTTTCTTCTCGCCTCCTCTGCGCCGGCGGGCGAAGCTGTTTTGCGGGCGTTAACCGTACTCGTCATAACATGTCCATGCGCTCTCGGAATAGCCACTCCTCTTGCCAGGGTCGCCGCAATCGCCAGGGCGCGCGCCTCCGGCATACTCATCCGCAACCCGGCCGCCCTCGAACGGGCCGACCGCCTGGACGTGATGATTTTCGATAAAACAGGGACCTTGACCGAAGGCAGCTACATTTTGCGCGAGACTCTTACCCTGGACGCAAACGCCGATGAAGCCCTGCGGCGGGTTGCCTCGGCGGAAATCAAATCGGATCATTTCCTGGCCCGCGAGATCGTTAAGGCTGCGCGCCTTCGCGCTATGGAACTCGAGGAAGTCCTGTCTTTCGAAGCCCGGGAGGGGCTGGGGATAATCGCTCTGACTCTGTCCGGCGAGGTGATAGCCGGTTCTCGGCGGCTGATGCTGGACTATGGGCTGGAATTTTCGGATGTGCTCCAGGACCGGGCTCTCGCTTTTGAAACCGATGGATCTACAATCGTCTTCTTCGCCTGGAACGGCGCTGTCAGAGGGTTTTTTGTTTTTGGCGACAGGCTGAGGGACAATGCGCCCGAAATCGTATCCCGGCTCCGCGCCGAGGGCATCTCGGTATGGATAGTCTCCGGGGATTCGGAGCAAACCACCCGGACGTTCGCGCTTAAAGCGGGGGCGGACATGTTCGCAGGTCAAAGACGCCCGCAGGATAAGGTCAGGATAATTGAAGACTTCCAGGCGCAGGGGAAAAGAGTTGCAATGGCCGGAGACGGAATAAACGATGCGGCGGCCCTCGCCCGCTCAGACATTGGAATAACGCTTGGAGCAGGCGCAAACCTGATC
>JBELAB010000467.1:0-4271 GCA_049509275.1 Syntrophobacteraceae bacterium
TTCGCTTTCGATTGCCCGCGACAGTTTCACTGCAATCCTCGGCGCGAACGGTTCCGGCAAATCCACCCTGCTAAAGACTCTGCTTGGACTGCTTTCTCCACTGGCAGGAAGGATCGACTCTACTAAATCATCGACTGGTGCATCGCTCCTGTTTGGTTACGTGCCCCAGGCCGGTCAGTTCGATCCGATTTATCTGCTGACAGGGTTTGAGGTTGCTCTTATGGGCACCTATAGACGCGTGCGCCCAGGGCGCTTTGTACCGTCTGCCGAACGCGCCTTCACGCGCGAATGCCTCCGCGCGGCAGGCGCTGAAGATTTCGCCCACACGCGGTTTTCAGAACTCTCCGGTGGTCAGAAACAACGCGTGCTTATCGCGCGCGCCCTGGCTACGCGCCCGGACGTCCTGGTGCTCGACGAACCGACTGCGGGCGTAGACGCCGAGGCAACACATTCGGTTCTGGAATTTATTTCCAGGACCAGCATGGAAAGGCAAATCGCGGTCTTGCTCGTTACTCACGATTTTGCAGCTATTCGCCATCATGCCCGGCAAATTCTCTGGCTCCAACAAGGGAAAGTGCTCCAGGGCACTCCGGATGAACTGCTTACTTCCGAACGGATGGCTGAGATTTTTGAAATAGGAATAAGCTGATGATGACATCGTTAGGTCATATTCTCTCGCCCGATTTTCTCCTGCGAAACTCGGTTTATACCAGCGTGCTCGTCGGTTTTTCCTGCCCGCTTGTCGGCGTGTTTCTAGTGATGCGCCGGCTGGTGTTCATGGGCGTTGCACTGCCGCAGATTTCTTCGACCGGGGTTGCTATCGCTCTGTCTGTCCCATTGTGGCTCGGAGTCAAGCTAAGCGGCCACCCTTCTGAAAGCGCGCATATGCTCGCCTTTATCGGCTCGATGACATTTTCGCTGGCTGCGATTCTGGTACTGGCGTTTATGGAACGACGTGCGCGCGGTCAGCCCGAAGGCCGGCTCGGCACTGCGTATGTGGTGGCCGCCTCGTTGAGTATACTGGTGCTGTCAAAAAACCCTTACGGCGAGCTCGGCTGGCTTGACATGCTAAAAGGGGAGGTCATAACTATCTCCAATTTCGACCTCGTTCTGACGGCAGCAACCCTTACGCTAGTCCTGGCAACGCTGGGACTGTTTCACAAAGAGTTGCTCCTGGTTTCCTTTGACCGGCCAATGGCAATTACACTTCGCAAGAACGTAGTTTTCTGGGACGTGCTGCTTTATTTACTGATCGGCCTGACCGTATCGATGGCTGTGCTAAGTGTCGGGCCCCTGATCGCATTCGGGTTTTTGCTGATCCCCGCGCTGACGGCGCACCTGTTTGCGCGCAATATGCGCCAGTTCACTACGCTGGCCTCACTGTGCGGCGGCGTAGCGGCGTTCCTCGGTTTCTGGATCGCATATCAATACGATTTGCCCGTCGGCCCTTCCGATGTCGTACTCCTAGGAGTGATCTACGCAGCGGGCTGGCTTATCGCCAGGCTTTTCCCCGGAGGCTCAAAATAAAAAGCAGGTGCTCGATATGCGAAAAACGCTAAGGTTCTCTCTCATTTTAATAGCATTAATTCTGCCGCTTCTCTCATATATCGAAAAGCCGTCCGGCGCCTCAGCGGGAAGGTTTATAGATAACGGAGACGGTACGGTTACGGACACGAGGCGAAAACTAATGTGGCAGAAGAGTGATAATGGCAACGAGGTGACATTCGAGCAGGCGCAGGAGTACTGCAGGAATTTGCGCCTTGGCGGCCATGCGGATTGGCGTCTGCCCAGACCCGACGAACGGGACACCGCAGTGGTCGTCGAATTGATGATGCCCGTGCGTTCCCGCGCGGCCTATGCCCGTTTAGATCTCTATTGGTCATCCGACCCAACGGTCTTGATCCCGTTCAACTATCACCCCTCCAGGGGCTCAGAGGTCTCGAGGGCATATCCTGCAACGAAGGACGATAGAGCATTCGTAAGGGCCATACGCTCATTGACTGTCAGCCCCCCTCAAGACGGCGCCTGACGAGATTTTAAACGATTGCTTGAACCACGCAAATTGCGTTTGGCGCCCGCATATTCTCTATTGACGTAAAGCGCCAATTGAGATAGTTTGCCGATAATCTATCGCTGGTGACCGCACCAGGAAGGTGTGATCTGCGCCAGCCTTAGAGCGGGTAGCTCCTTAATAACGTTGAAATTGCCCGGGTTTACACATAGGCTGATCAACTAATCGGCCACGAACGCCTAAAGCCCATCTGAAGATGGGGCGGATGTTCGTGGCCTTTTTTTTGATGAGGCCGGGGTGGGGAGCATGCATTGAATTTCATACGGAGGAAGAGAAAAGGCGGATACGGGGCAGGCGTAGTACTTTTGGCGTTGATCGGCAGTTTTTGTTCGGCTTTGCCGGGTTTGGCATGGGCCGATACTGACGCTCCGCCGGCGGTGCAGGGCTCGCCCTCGGACACAGGCCAGTCTCAAAAGGGGACAACCCAGTTGCCCGAGATAGTGGTGGAGGAACGAAGCGACAGCATGCTGGGCATTGCTGAGTCCTCGACCCAGGGTACGATAGGAGCGCAACAGTTGGAGGAGCGGCCCATCCTGCGCCCGGGAGAGGTGCTCGAAGCCATGCCGGGGGTAATCGTCACCCAGCATAGCGGTGACGGCAAGGCAAACCAGTATTTTCTCCGCGGTTTCAATCTCGACCATGGCACCGATCTGGCCACCTTTGTCAACGGCGTTCCAATCAATTTGCCGTCGAACGCCCATGGGGAAGGGTACACGGACCTGACTTTCCTTATCCCCGAGCTGATACAAAAAATAGACTACCAGAAAGGCCCCTATTTCGCGAACGTGGGGGACTTTGGCTCCGCCGGTTCGGAAAACATTCAGTACGTTCAGACCCTTCCCGCCGGCATTGCGAAGTTCGAAGTCGGCAGCTTCAACTACGAACGCGGCCTGGTGGCCGATTCGATGAAGGTGGGCCAGGGCAATCTGCTCTTTGCCGCTGAAACGGTGCACACCGACGGACCCTGGGTTGTGCCCGAAGGTTACCTGAAATTCAACGGACTGCTTACCTACAGCCAGGGAGATACAAGCCAGGGCTTCAGCGCGTCGGCACTGGCCTATCACGGTACATGGGGTGCGACCAACCAGGTCCCGGAGCTTGCAGTCGCCGAAGGCCTCATTTCGCGGTTTGGTTCAATGAACCCCACCGATGGAGGTTTCACGGACCGCTACACCCTGGAGGGCGAGTGGCATCAAGCTGACGAACATTCGGCTGCCAAGGTCGTAGCGTATGCCTATTACTATAACATGGGCCTCTGGAATGACTTCACATACTACCTGGTCGATCCCGTCCATGGGGACCAGTTCGAGCAAAGGGACACGCGGTGGGTGCAGGGGGTGAGAGCAAGCCGGACCTACTTTACCCAATGGTGCAACATGCCGGTGGAAAACACCTTCGGACTCGACGTTCGAAACGACGTGATCCACGACGGCCTGTTTAACACCCAGGACCGGATGTCGCTGTCCACAGTTCGTACAGATAATGTCTTGGAAACGGACGTGGCGCCCTACTTTGAGAACAAGATACAATGGCTTCCAAAGTTTCGCACCGTTTTCGGCTTGCGCTATGATTTCATTAATTTCGACAACAACAACACTTTCACCTATGCCACCAACGGCCCCAACCCCGCCGACAGCGGAGATCGGTTCGCGTACGCCCCCGAGCCCAAGCTGAGTTTGATCTTCGGCCCATGGGCAAAAACTGAGTTTTACCTGAATGGGGGCATGGGCTTCCACACCGACGACGCGCGGGGCGTAAACACTACTCAAGATCCGACAACGGGGCTGCCGGTGCAACGGGCCTTGCCGATAGCGCAAACGGTGGGTGGGGAGGTTGGCGTGCGCACCCTTGCCGTGCCGAACCTGCAAAGCACTCTTACAGCCTGGGTGCTGAGGCTGCAATCAGAACTGATCTTCGACGGGGATACAGGTACGACCGTACCCAGTCCTGCCCCTGATCTCCGCAAGGGGGTGGAATGGGCTAACTACTATACGCCGACCAAATGGCTGACGATCGACGCAGATTTTGCCGCCTCGTCGGCGCATTTCCTCGGCAATCCGGTGGGGGGCGATCACGTTCCCGAAGCTGCCAATGTAGTGATTTCCTCGGGCGTGACCATCCATGATTTGAAAGGTTGGAGCACCAGCCTGCGGCTGCGGTATTTCGGACCTCGCTATCTGACCCAGGACGGTACTGAGCG
>JBELAB010000468.1:0-9578 GCA_049509275.1 Syntrophobacteraceae bacterium
GAACTGGCCGATACCTCGAACTGAACAAGAGCAGGAAGCAAAAGCATCCCGTTTCTCGTTTTACACTTTCCTCCGCGTCCTCAGCGCCTCTGCGGTGAACGCTTTTGTATAATGATATATTAAGCCGGTCATTTATACAAATAGGTTGTATTTCTGAGATTAACGGTTATAATTATAGCGTGCCAATGGAGTAGGTTATTTTGAGTTATGCAGGAAATCGATCTTTCGCCGGTATTAATGGTGCGGTTTCGAGGTAACTCTTAGGGCCGCGCCAAAAGAGCAGTGAAAAAAACACAAAACTTAAAGAAGGATCAACAAATGGTGGAAGGTCGCGTAAAATGGTTTAATGACAGCAAAGGCTATGGTTTTATTGAAGCGGACAGTGGACACGATGTGTTCGTTCATCACTCAGCCATCCAAGGCGAAGGCTTCAAGACTTTGAGCGAGGGCGAGCGGGTCAGTTTTGCGGAAGAAAAAGGCACCAAAGGACCAAGCGCCACTGACGTAAGAAAGCTCTAATCAAAGCTTTGCGAAAGACATTAACAACGAACGTTAGCCGGAGCCGTGAAAAGCTCCGGTTTTTTGTTCTGGAGTAAAGACCGGGAAAGCCGGGCGCCATCTCGTAAACTACCTGCATTACTTGAGCTATGGGCCTGGATTAATTTTACCCTCACCTGGTGAAAGTATATCAACAGTAAGCTTCTTTTGAGGCAGGGCGTCTAACCCGCTTTCTCACTGCTTCCATCAGACTGTCCACCCGGTCAAACACGCCGCTGTCTTTTCCATGAAAACCGGCTATGCCGGTAATCCTTAAGGAAAAAGCCATGATTTCAAAATCCTCGATTCGCAAAGCCATCGCACAGGCCCGGGGTCATGTGCAAGGTGATCTCTATCTCGATGCTGAGGGGAAGTCGGTTTCTTTTACCGTCGGCATGAAGGACTCATTGGAGTACGGGTGTACCTATCCTGATTTTTGGTACCTGGCGAAGGAGCATTCATTTGAGAAGGTCGTCGTGATAATACGCAGATGGGCAGCTTCGCGGTGAAAGTGGATCGTCGCTATTTCAAAAAGGGGAATTGCAAATAATGCTGAGCAATAAAGATCGATTCAATAAAGGCAACGTTAAAGGTGTCGATGAAGGACATAAAAAGCCGAAGACCGAACCAGGCGCGCGAGAGTTGCGAAGAAAGAATATGGTTAAGAAGGTCAAAAGGCTCAAGTAAATGGAATTAAGCGGCAAGACCATTCGCCGGGGTTTGCTCCGTTTGAGAGCGCGCCTGAGCCGAAACGGCCCGGCGCAAAAATACGTCGCCGTCGACCCGCCGTTGCGCTCGGAGCTGTTCAGCGCCGATCAGATGGAGCATCATGGCAAAGTCCTGGCCCACTCGCATAAGTTGAGTCCGGGAAGACCTCGGGACCGCCTTCTGAGGCGGCTGGCCGAAAATGAGGGCGTCCTGCTTGGGGTCTGCAACCTGCTGACCGAGGCCGCCAAAACAGACCGCCGGATTACGCCGGCGGGGGAATGGCTGCTCGACAACTTCTATTTTATCGAAGAACAGATTCGCACTGCTAAACGGCACTTGCCAAAGGGCTACAGCAAAGAGTTGCCGCTGTTGCTTGACGGCCCATCGGCCGGGCTTCCGAGAGTGTATGACATCGCGCTGGAGACGATCTCTCATGGCGATGGACGGGTGGACCCTGAGAGCCTCAGCAGTTTCGTAGCAGCCTACCAGGCGGTGACCATCCTGAAGTTGGGCGAATTGTGGGCGATCCCCATCATGCTGCGCCTGGCGCTGATCGAAAATCTCCGGCGCGTGGGGACCCGGATCGCCGCCCACTGGACCGACCGAAACCACGCCGACTATTGGGCGGACCAGATGACGGAGATCGCCGGGAAGGACCCGAAGAGCCTCATTCTGGTGATCGCGGATATGGCGCGGTCGAATCCGCCGATGGTGAGTTCGTTTGTCGCCGAATTTGCGCGCCGGTTGCAGGGGCAGGGCCCCGCTCTGGCATTGCCGCTCACCTGGATTGAGCAGCGACTGTCCGAGTCCGGCCTGACCATCGAACAGTTGGTGCGCTCGGAGAACCAACAACAGGCTGCTGACCAGGTCTCAATGAGCAACAGCATCGGCAGCCTCCGTTTCCTGGGCGCGATGGACTGGCGCGAGTTCGTCGAGACGATGAGCGTTGTCGAGCAGACCCTGCGTGAGGACCCCGGGGACATCTATGGCAAGATGGATTTTGCCACCCGGGACCGCTACCGCCACGTCGTGGAAAAGATTGCGAAGAGCAGCCGGTGTTCCGAAAGCGAGGTGGCGCGCAAAGCGATCCAATCGGCACTGGAGGCCGCCCGCCTTGAGGGTAGGTGGGCGGGTTGTGGCGATCCCGGACGGCAGCCCAGCCGCCATGTGGGCTTCTATCTGGTCGATAAGGGATTGGCGCAGATCGCGCGACTGGCGCAGGTGCGTTCATCACCCCTTGAGATCCTTCGAAGGGCCGGCCGCCGGTATCCTTTGCCTCTGTATGGCGGCGCGATCCTGCTGCTGACGGTCCTTTTGGCCGGGTTGTTGGTGGTTAAGGCGCATGGCGGCGGGTTGCATGGATGGCTGCTCGCGCTGACCGGAATTCTTTGTGTTCTATGTGCAAGCCATCTGGCGGTGGCCGCCGCGAACTGGCTGGCCACGTTGCTGGTGACGCCGCATCCGTTGCCGCGAATGGACTTTTCAAAAGGGATTCCGCCTGAATCGCACACTATGGTGATAGTCCCGACTATGCTCACAAGCGTTCAAAACATCGAGGATTTGATCGACGCGCTGGAAGTCCGTTTCCTGGCAAATCGCAACGACCATCTCCACTTCGGGTTGCTGACCGACTTTCAGGATGCGCTCGAAGAAATAGTGCCGGAGGACGAACCGTTGTTACGGCTGGCCCGGCAGAAAATCGAAGATCTGAATGAAAAATACAGGGGTTCGGAAAGCGACACATTCTTTCTCTTTCATCGCCCGCGCCGATGGAATCCTCGGGACCGGATCTGGATGGGTTACGAGCGCAAGCGGGGGAAGCTTGCGGATTTGAATTGGCTTCTGCGCGCCGGGCCGCACGCTGACCCCGGGGACCGCTTCTCGCTCGTCGTAGGTGAAACTGCAATTTTGGCGAGCGTGAAGTACGTGATCACCCTGGACACGGATACGCAACTGGCGCGCGATTCGGCGTGGCAGTTTGTGGGCGCCATGGCGCACCCGCTGAATCGTGCGCGCTACGACGAAGCCAAACAGCGTATCTGTGGGGGCTACGGCATCCTTCAGCCGCGCGTTGCCGTGAGCTTGCCCCAGGCGAACCGGTCGCGGTACGCGCGTATGTGCGCAAGTGACCCCGGCATCGATCCTTACACGCGCGCCGTTTCCGATGTTTACCAGGACCTGTTCGGTGAAGGCTCGTTCATTGGCAAAGGAATCTATGACGTAGATGCGTTTGAGCGGGCGACTGGCGGGCGTTTCCCCGCCAACCGGATACTCAGCCACGATCTTTTGGAAGGGTGCTACGCGCGGGCAGGGCTCTTGAGCGATGTGCAGTTATACGAGGAATACCCGTCCAGCTACAGCGCGGACGTGAGCCGCCGGCGCCGTTGGATTCGAGGGGATTGGCAGATCGCGCAGTGGGTGACGCCATGCGTTCCCGGCCCCGATGCGCGCCTTCAAAAGAACCCTCTCACGATGCTGTCCCGATGGAAGATCTTTGACAACCTGAGGCGCAGTCTGGCGCCGGCGGCTTTGACGCTCCTTTTGCTGCTGGGCTGGACGGTGTTGCCGTCGGCCTGGTTCTGGACCTTGTCGGTGGTCGGCATCATCCTGATTCCTTCTTTGGTAACCCCGGCCCTGAATGTACTTCAAAAGCAGGGCGACGTGACTCTAGGTCAGCATCTCGCCGGCGCAGTGCGCTCGGCCGTCCGGCATTTAGGCCAGGCTGTATTTACGCTCGTATGCCTGCCATACGAAGCGTTCTTCAGCCTGGATGCGATTGTGCGCACGGCCTGGCGCCTGCTGGTCACGCACAGGAGGCTTCTCGAATGGAACCCGTCGAGCGGCCCTGATCACACCAACCGCGCTGACCTCGCCGGCTCATGCCGGGCTATGTGGATCGCACCGGTCATTGCCGCTTCCTCGGCGATTGGTCTCGTGCTGTTGAGGCCGGCCGCCTTAGTTGTGGCTGCGCCCATTCTGGGTCTGTGGTTTGCCTCCCCGGCTATCGTCTGGTGGATCAGCCGGCCGCTTGCCCGCCGTGAAGCAAAGCTCACGACTGAACAGACCCTCTTTCTCCGGAAGATATCCCGGAAAACCTGGGCGTTCTTTGAGACATTCGTCGGCCCGGAGGACCATTGGCTGCCGCCCGATAACTTTCAGGAGCAACCCTCCGCCGTGGTCGCGCACCGCACGTCGCCCACCAACATGGGATTAGCACTGCTCGCGAATTTATCCGCATACGATTTCGGCTACATTTCAGCCGGACAATTTATCGGACGCACAGCGAACGCCCTCAGCACAATGCAAGCCCTGGAGCGGCACCGGGGCCACTTCTATAACTGGTACGACACACAATCCCTCAAACCGCTGCGGCCCCTCTACATTTCGTCGGTTGACAGCGGGAACCTTGCAGGCCACCTGCTGACATTGCGGCAGGGTCTGCTCGCTCTTCCCGATGTCAATATACTGGGGGCGCGCTTGTTCGACGGGATCGGCGACACATTGAGGGTCCTCGTGGACGTTGCGGGAGACGCTGCTCCGGCCCAACTGGCGCAACTTCAAAAGGAGATGGAACTCGCGGGCGGCGGAGGCGCCGCAACCGGGTTTGCCGCTCAAACCCCGGGCGGCGGCCATCTTGGCCGTGGCCCTGCCACCCCGGCAGGCGGTCCCACCGCCCCGCCCACGATTACATCGGCGTGGCAGCGCCTGGATCGGTTGGCGGCGCTCGCCGAGGACCTGGGCGACGGCGGGAAAGGTTTAAGTGGCGAATCCGGCTGGCAGCCCCGCTGCCTCGTTCGGCAATGCCGGGATGCCCTCGATGAGATAATGTTTCTCGCTCCTTGGACGCCGCTCTTGTCCTCTCAGAATATACTCCAGGACTTTCACGGTATCGACGTGGTCCCAACGCTGCGCCAATTGTCCAACTTCGATATGGAGGTCCTGCCGGAAATCGAGCGCCGGCTTGCCCTGAAGGCGACGCTCGATGAGAAGGCCCGGCTTGAAGAGATTCGACCTCTCATACTGGAGGCGAGCCGGCGCGCCCGCGCGAGGATTGCGGATATTGAACGCCTTGCACTGCAGGCAAACGTGCTTGCCGGTATGGAGTATGATTTCCTGTTCGATAAGGCGCGGCATCTACTGGCTATCGGATACAACGTCGGCGAGCATCGGCAGGACTCCAGCCACTACGATCTACTGGCTTCGGAAGCGAGATTTACCAGTTTTGTGGCGATTGCTCAAGGAGAGTTGCCCCAGGACAACTGGTTTGCTCTGGGACGTTTGCTCACCACCACCGGCGGAGAACCGATCCTGCTTTCGTGGGGCGGGTCGATGTTCGAATACCTCATGCCGCTCCTGGTTATGCCGACATACGAAGACACGCTGCTCGACCAGACCTGTAAGGCGGCCGTGGCCAGCCAGATCGAATATGGGAGAAAATCCGGGACGCCTTGGGGCATTTCAGAATGCGGCTACAATGCAATCGATGTTCATCTCAACTATCAGTACCGGGCGTTCGGCGTGCCCGGCCTGGGGCTCAAACGAGGGCTCGCCGAGGACCTGGTAATTGCGCCCTATGCTTCGGCGCTAGCGCTGATGGCGGCGCCCGAGAAGGCATGTTTGAATCTCGAGCGGCTGGCCGCTGAAGGGGTTGAAGGAAAATTCGGCTTCTATGAAGCGATCGACTACACTCCTTCGCGCCTGCCGCGCGGACAATCGAGCGTCGTGGTTCGCTCCTTCATGACGCATCATCAGGGCATGAGCTTTCTCTCTTTGGCCTATGTGCTCCTGGGCCGTCCGATGCAGAAACGATTCGAGTCGGAACCTTTGTTCCAGGCGACCATGCTGCTGCTTCAGGAGCGGGTCCCCAAGGCTACTGCCTTCTATGAGCAAACTAGCGATCTTCCCGAGTTACTCGCGGCATCCGGCAGTGCGGAGACGCCGGTGCGTGTTTTCAGCAGTCCGGACACGCCGAACCCGGAAGTGCAGTTGCTTTCGAACGGCAGATACCACGTGATGATCACCAACGCCGGCGGCGGTTACAGCCGCTGGAAAGACATCGCCGTAACACGTTGGCGCGAAGACAGCACCTGTGACAACTGGGGCGCGTTCTGCTACATCCGGGACGTGACCGGCAGGGAGTTCTGGTCAACAACATATCAGCCGGCGTTAAAACGATCGAAACGCTTTGAAACGGTTTTTTCGGAAGGGCGAGCCGAGTTTCGCTGCCGCGACCACGACTATGACACCCATACCGAGATCGCTGTTTCTCCTGAGGATGACATCGAACTGCGCCGCGTCCTCATCACCAATCACGCGCGGACGCGCCGTGTGATAGACGTTACCAGCTACGCGGAAGTGGTTCTGGCGCAGCCTGCCGCTGAGGCACTGCATCCGGCGTTCAGCAATCTCTTTGTGCAGACCGAGATCATCCGCCGGCAGCGAGCAATCCTGTGCACTCGCCGGCCCCGCTCCCAGGGCGAGCAGGCACCCTGGATGCTGCACCTGATGGCCGTGCATGGGGCGGAGATCGCAGACGTCTCCTACGAGACCGATCGCATGCAGTTCATCGGTTGCGGCAACACTGTCGCCGATCCACAAGCGATGAGCGGGGCGGCCGGCTTTTTCACGGGGGCGCTCTCGGGCAGCGAGGGCTCCGTGCTCGATCCGATTGTCGCCATCCGGTATCGGATAACGCTCGATCCGGAAAAATCGGCAACAATAAATATTGTCTCCGGCATCGGTGAAACCCGCGATGCAGCCTTAAGCCTGGTGGAAAAATACCAGGATCGGCGTCTCGCGGATCGCGTCTTCGATCTGGCATGGACACACAGCCAGGTGCTCTTGCGGCAGATCAACGGCACGGAGGCCGACGCACAGCTCTATTGCCGCATTGCGGGCTCCGTGATCTACGCCAATTCTTTGCTGCGCGCCGATCCGGGCATCCTCATAAAGAACCGCCGAGGGCAATCCGGTCTTTGGGGCTACTCCATTTCGGGCGATTTACCCATAGTGCTGCTGCGGATCGCAGATTCGGCCAATATCGATCTGGTGCGCCAACTCGTGCAGGCCCACACGTACTGGCGCTTAAAGGGACTGGCTGTGGACCTTGTGATCTGGAACGAAGATCGCGCCGGTTACCGGCAACTCCTCCACGACCAGATCATTGGGCTCATTGCCGCAGGCATGGGGCCCAATGTGATGGATCGGCCGGGCGGCATTTTCGTGAGACCTGCAGACCAGATAGCGGAGGAGGACCGCATACTGTTTCAAACGGTCGCTCGCGCCATCATCACCGACAGCCGGGGGTCGCTGGCGGACCAGACCAACGGCCGCAGTCCGGTTGAAGTAACCGTGCCACTCCTTACCCCGACCCGAGCCCGCCGCTCCCAACCCCCGGCGGCCGCCCCGTCGCCACGCCACGATCTGACGTTCTACAACGGACTGGGCGGATTCACCCCGGATGGGCGCGAGTATGTTATTACCACCGCGCACCGGCAGGTGACTCCCGCGCCATGGGTCAATGTGTTGGCCAACCCGCAATTCGGAACTGTCATCTCGGAGAGCGGTCTTGCCTACACCTGGAGTGAGAATGCCCACGAGTTCCGCCTCACTCCCTGGGGGAACGATCCCGTGAGCGATTCGAGCGGAGAAGCTTTATACCTCCGTGATGAAGAGACCGGCCACTTCTGGTCGCCCACGCCGCTGCCCTGCCGCGGCGTGACGCCTTACGCCACCCGGCACGGATTCGGCTACAGCGTCTTCGAGCACACGGAGGAAGGCATCCGCTCCGAGCTGTGGGTTTACGTGGCTCTTGACGCAGCGATCAAGTTTACGGTTCTCAAAGTGCGCAATGAGTCGGGCAGGCCCCGCAGGCTCTCCGCTACCGGATATGCGGAGTGGGTGCTTGGCGACCTGCGGCCGAAATCGGCCATGCATGTGATCACCGAAATTGACCCGAACAGCGGCGCGCTCTTCGCGCGCAACCCATACAACACGGAGTTCCGCGACCGGACTGCGTTCTTCGACGTGGACGATACGACTCGCACCGTAAGCGGAGATCGGACTGAATTCCTGGGACGCAACGGTACGCTGCACGCTCCTGCCGCTATGAAGCGCACGCACCTTTCCGGCAAGGTGGGGGCCGCCCTGGATCCCTGCGCCGCGATCCGTGTGAACCTCGATCTGGCCGCCGGGCAGGAGAGTGAGGTCGTCTTCAGGCTGGGCGCAGGGCGAGACGCCGGCGATGCCGAAAACCTGGTCAATCGCTTTCGAGGATCAACCGCTGCGCAGGGCGCCCTCGATGTGGTGTGGCAGCACTGGACGCACACTCTCGGTGCGTTGAATGTGGAAACACCCGACCAGTCCTTCAACTTGCTGGCCAACGGCTGGCTGCTGTACCAAACTCTGGCGTGCCGCCTTTGGGCGCGGAGCGCAACCTACCAGTCGGGGGGCGCCTTCGGTTTCCGCGATCAGTTGCAGGACGTGATGGCGCTCATCTATGCCAGGCCAAATCTCGTGCGCGAGCACCTGCTCCTTTGCGCGTCCCGTCAGTTCCTGGAAGGAGATGTCCAGCATTGGTGGCATCCCCCAACGGGTCGGGGTGTGCGTACTCACTGTTCGGACGATTACCTCTGGCTGCCGCTCACGGCGTGCCGCTATGTCCTCACCACCGGGGACACCGGCGTGTTGGATGAGCCCGTCCACTTCGTCCAGGGCCGCCCGGTAAAAGCCGATGAAGACTCTTATTACGATCTGCCCGGGCGCTCTGAAGAGACTGCGAGTCTTTACGAGCACTGTGTCCGCGCTATCCTGAACGGCCTTAAATTCGGTGAGCGCGGCCTGCCTCTCATGGGTTCCGGTGACTGGAACGACGGCATGAACCTGGTGGGCGAACACGGCAAAGGCGAAAGCGTGTGGTTGGGATTTTTTCTTTATGAAGTGCTCATGCAGTTCACTAAGGTTGCACGCAAGCGCGGTGACATCTCCTTTGCCGAGCGTTGTGAAAGTGAGGCGGCGGGGCTTCGCCGCAATATCGAGAGGAATGGCTGGGACGGCGAGTGGTACCGCCGCGCCTATTTCGACGACGGCTCGCCGCTTGGATCGGCGAGCAACCCCGAATGCCAAATCGATTCGATCTCGCAGAGTTGGTCTGTTCTATCCGGTGCGGGGGATCATAAGCGTTCGCGCATGGCCATGGAAGCGGTGGACAAGCGGCTCGTTCGCCGCGAGCACGGGCTGATCCAACTACTGGATCCGCCCTTTGACAAGTCGGAGTTAAATCCCGGCTACATCAAAGGCTACGTCCCCGGCGTGAGAGAAAACGGCGGGCAGTA
>JBELAB010000469.1:0-4838 GCA_049509275.1 Syntrophobacteraceae bacterium
CAGAGCGCCGCCGACCAGTTCCGGCCTCTCTACGACAGGACTGAGGGCAAAGATGGATATGTAAGCCTGGAGGTCAATCCCCACCTGGCGCACGACACCAACGGGACGATAGAGGAGGCCCGCCGGTTGTGGGCCGCGCTGAACCGGCCCAATGTCTTCATCAAGGTGCCTGCGACGGCCGATGGACTGCCCGCCATACAGCAACTTATCAGCGAAGGAATCAGCGTCAACGTGACGCTGCTCTTTGGATTGCCTCGTTATCGGCAAGTGGCGGAAGCTTACATCGCCGGCATCGAAGCGCGAGCGGCCCAAGGGAAGCCGGTGAAGCATGTAGCCTCGGTGGCAAGCTTCTTTGTAAGCCGCATTGATGCGATGGTGGATCCGCTGCTGGAAAAGCTCATTGCACGGGGCGGCGAGAAGGCGGACCTCGCGAAAAAGGTGCGCGGGCAAGTTGCCGTCGCCAGCGCGAAAATGGCCTATCAAATCTACAAAGAGATTTTCGGCAGCGATCGGTTCAGGAAGCTGGCCGCTCAGGGCGCTCGTGTCCAACGGCTGCTCTGGGCCAGCACCAGCACCAAGAACCCGGACTACAGCGATGTGAAATACATCGAGGCCCTCATCGGATCGGACACGGTCAACACGGCCCCGCTGGAAACCCTTGACGCCTACCGCGACCACGGAGAGCCGAAACCCCGGATCGAACAAGATGTCAAGGAATCTCGCCAGGTGTTGGAGAGACTGCCTGAACTGGGCATCAGCATAGACAATGTGACGCGGCAACTTGAGGACGAAGGAGTCGACAAATTCAACGAGCCGTTCGACAAGCTGATGAAGACTTTGGCGCAATGAGGGGAACCCCAACTGATTCGGGGATCAAGTCCGAGAAAAATGTGAAGGAGAAAACATGAGCGAGAGGACCCGCGCCAGCCATCCCCTATACGATCTTCTGCCCACGGAAATCGAAGGGTTCGATTCCCTTGCCGAGCTTGCCCTGAATATGCGCTGGTCGTGGAATCATGCCACCGACGAAGTGTGGCGCCGGCTTGATCCCGAACTGTGGGAAATCACGCATAACCCCTGGGTTGTCGTGCAGACGGTCTCGCGCGACCGGATCGAGACCGTTTTGGCCGATCCCGTTTTTCGCAAAACAGTTGATGACCTGGTGCATGCCAGGCGGCAAGCGGTGGAGTCGCCCGCGTGGTTTCAACAGAATCATTCGCAGGGTCCCCTGACCTGCGCCGCTTATTTCAGCATGGAATTTATGTTGAGCGAAGCTTTGCCCATCTACTCGGGCGGGCTTGGCAATGTAGCCGGCGATCAGCTCAAAGCCGCCAGCGACCTGGGCGTGCCGGTGGTCGGCGTGGGGCTGCTCTACCAGCAAGGCTATTTTCGCCAGGTGATCGACAAGGACGGAGCGCAACAGGCCCTTTTCCCGTATAACGACCCCGGACAGTTGCCGATCACGCCCTTGCGCCAGGCGAACGGCGAGTGGTTGCGGTTGGAGATCGCCTTACCTGATTACACGGTCTGGCTGCGCGCCTGGCAGGTCCAGGTCGGCAGAGTGAAGCTTTACCTGCTTGACAGCAATGACGCGGCGAACTTCCCCGCTCATCGGGGGATTACCAGCGAGCTGTATGGCGGAGGGCCGGAGCTGCGCCTCAAGCAGGAACTGCTTCTCGGGATCGGCGGATGGCGGCTGCTTGGTGCGCTTGGCATCCGGCCTGAAGTCTGTCATCTCAATGAAGGGCATGCGGCCTTTGCCGTGTTGGAACGCGCCCACTGTTTCATGAAGGAGACCGCGCAGCCATTCGAAGTCGCGCTGGCCGTCACTCGAGCAGGGAACCTATTCACCACCCACACTGCCGTGGCCGCCGGTTTTGACCGTTTCGCGCCGGCCCTCATCGAGCAATACCTCGGCGGCCATGCCGAACAGGAGCTCGGCATCACACTCCACGATTTGCTGGCCCTGGGCCGCCAGGACCCGAAGGACTCCTCGGAGAGTTTCAACATGGCATATCTGGCGATCCGGGGGAGCGGGGCGGTCAATGGCGTGAGTCGCTTGCACGGGAAAGTCAGCCGGCATCTCTTTGAGCCCCTTTTTCCCCACTGGCCGGCGGACGAAGTGCCCGTTGGACATGTGACCAACGGGGTCCACATGCCGACCTGGGATTCGGCGGCAGCGGACGATCTCTGGACGGAAGCCTGTGGAAAGGACCGCTGGCTGGGGCGCTGGCAGGGGACGACGGAAACACTGGAGCAGGATATTCGCCGCGTCTCCGACGCGAGCCTCTGGCAATTTCGCATCGCCGCCAGCAAGTCTCTTGTTGAATACGCTCGCGAGCGATTGTCCCGGCAAATGGCCGCCTCCGGCAGGCCGCACGAACAAATTGAGGGGGTGAAACATCTATTTGATCCCAACGCGTTGACACTGGGCTTTGCGCGTCGCTTCGCGACCTACAAGAGGCCGAACCTGCTGCTGCACAACCCGGAGCGGCTGCTTCGCCTGTTAACCAATCCTGAGCGTCCGGTGCAACTGATCATCGCCGGCAAGGCCCATCCGGAGGATCAGGCGGGGCAGGCATTGATCCATGAATGGATAAATTTCATCCGTCGGCCGGAGACCCGGCCCCACGTCGTCTTTTTGAGCGACTACGACATGCTCTTGACCGAGCACCTGGTGCAGGGGGTAGACGTCTGGATCAACACGCCACGGCGGCCCTGGGAGGCGTGTGGAACGAGCGGCATGAAGGTGCTCGTCAATGGAGGCATCAATCTCTCGGAATTGGACGGCTGGTGGGCGGAAGCCTACGCGCCTGAAGTGGGGTGGGCGTTGGGGGATGGCCTGGAGCATGGCGACGATCCAACCTGGGACGCTGTCGAAGCCGAGGCGCTCTACGACCTGCTCGAACGCGAGGTGATCCCGGAGTTTTATGCCCGAGACGAGAGCGGCATGCCCACCGCCTGGGTCAAGCGGATGAGGGAAAGCATGGCGCGGTTGACGCCGCGCTTCTCCGCCAGCCGCGCGGTGCGGGAATACACCGAGCAACACTACCTCCCCGCTGCGTCAGCCTACCGGGAACGTGCTGCCGATAAGGGCTCGGCGGGCAGACAGATAGTTGACTGGCGCCGGGAACTGGAGCAGAAATGGGCCGGGCTGCGCTTCGGAGACTTAAGGGTCGAAACCAACGCGGACCACCACGTCTTCGAAGTCGAAATCTTTCTGAACGATCTCGACCCGAATGCGGTCCGAGTTGAGCTTTATGCAGACGGAATCAACGGCTGCGATCCCCTGCGTGAGGAAATGAAGCGCGCGGGACCGCTAACTGACGCATCCCCCCGTTGCGTCTATCACGCAACGGTACCCTCTACACGCCCGGCGGGAGACTACACGGCGCGAGTGACGCCTCAGCGCTCCGGGGTGGCGGTTCCGTTGGAATCCGCTCGAATCCTGTGGCAACGATGATGAAAACGCCCCAACGCGAGTTGCACGATTATATCTCGGAGGTCTGCGAGCGAGCTGGCGTTCGGGTGGGCTCTCCTCTGCCTCTGGGGACCTGGGAAATGGGAGGAGGGGTTAATTTCTCCATCTTCAGCCGTAACGCAAGCCGCGTTCGCCTGGAGCTGTTCGACCATCCCGAAGAAGCAACGCCCGCCAGGGTAATCGATCTGGATTCAGCGCACAACCGCACCGGCGACGTATGGCACGTCTGGGTGGAGGGGATCTGTCCCGGTCAACTCTATGCTTACCGCATGGATGGCCCCTACGAACCCGGCGAAGGGCATCGTTTCAATTTCAACAGGCTTCTCCTCGATCCCCACGCTGCCGCGATTTCGCGGCTGCCCCCGTGGGATTTTGCATCGGCACGCGGATACGACCCGGCGGCGCCGGAGCAGGACATGGTTCCCTCGAAGCTGGACAATGCCGGATCGATGCCCAAATGCGTATTTGTAAACGAGCCCTTCGATTGGGAAGGAGACCAGCCGCCTCGGCATCCATGGTCGAAGACCGTCATTTACGAAACGCATGTTCGCGGCTTTACCATTCATCCCAGTTCGGCCGTTGAGCATCCGGGGACCTACCGGGGCCTGATGGAAAAGATTGCCTATCTCAAAACCCTGGGGGTGACCGCTGTGGAACTGATGCCCATCCAGGAGTTCAATGAAAATTCCGTCACGCGCAGGAATCCTCAAACAGGCCAACAGCTTAGGAATTACTGGGGATACGATCCCGTGGTTTTTTGTGCGCCAAAAGCTTCCTACAGCAGTTCGGGAGGTTTGGGCCGGCAAAAGCTGGAGTTCAAGCAAATGGTCCGGGCCTTTCACGATGCCGGCATAGAAGTGATCCTGGACGTGGTGTTCAATCACACGGCGGAGGGAGACGAGCTGGGTCCGACGCTCTGTTTCCGCGGGATGGATAACGCGATCTTATACACGCTGGCGGACGACAAACGCTACTACCAGGACTACACGGGCACAGGCAACACCATCAACGCCAACCATCCTGTGGTGCAGGACTACATCTTGGCCGCGCTCCGTTATTGGACGGTCGAGATGCACGTGGATGGGTTCCGGTTTGACCTGGCGTCGGTCCTCGGCCGGGACGGCGCCGGCAAGCTGCTGACCAACGCCCCGGTTCTCGAACGGATCGCCGAGGACGCGATCTTGAGAGACGTGAAAATCATCGCCGAGGCGTGGGACGCTGCCGGCGCATACGAGGTGGGTAGTTTTTCAGAGCGGCGCTGGGCGGAGTGGAACGGCCGATACCGGGATGATGTCCGTCGTTTCTGGCGCGGCGACGATGAGATGCTCGGTTTGTTTGCCAGCCGCATCTGCGGCAG
>JBELAB010000047.1:0-11213 GCA_049509275.1 Syntrophobacteraceae bacterium
GCGTCGATAATCGCGCCGCTTTTGCAGACCGGTTCCCATTGCGCATCAAAATTTTCCGCGTCCTTCCATACTGTTACGGGAATTCCGATCTTTTCGAGAATTTTGAAATTTATCAGCGCATCTCCGGTCAACTTCAGGGGAGAACGAAGGCACACGACTCTTACCTGCGCCCCTTTCGAATGAAAAATCCTGGCCAGCGCGAAACCGTCCCCGGCATTGTTCCCGCTTCCGGCCACGACCGCGATCCGCCTGTCCACGAGGTCCGGGACCACCCGCAGAAAAAAAGCGGCTGCGCCCTGCGCGGCGTTTTCCATCAGAACGATTCCGGGGATCCCGACTTCGTGAATGGTCTGCTCATCGAGTCCGGCCATTTCCTTGGCGCTAAGAACCAGCATTGTTTGCCTCCTGCGAAGAAATGCGAAAATCCACACGAAAATATCATATCGAAACTGAAAGAATCATTTAAAAATTGCGTGCATAAGCTTGTAAAATCTGTTATCTATCTTTTCGTTTTGAACAGGCGTGCCAGCCTTTGTCCCAATATGTCCCGGTAAATCAATAGGGTGGCAAGGATGAGAGAAATAATATCTATTTGATTTTACCACCTGCCAGGATATGATTACCACGTGCTGGTCGTTCGATTTTGGACTGGCGTTTTGTGCAAGGCATGATTAAAAGCTCATTGTTGTATAGCGGCCTTCGGATTTCCACGCTCTGATTCCACTGCTCATTTCTGACCCGCAGCACAAAAACCATCTTATCCCCTGTAACCGGTTCACCAGTTTTGTTTTGAGCCGGAGGAGAATGGCTTGTGATCTCTCCAGAGCTTATGACCGACTTTTTGGCAGTGACCCTGTATTTGTTTGCCGGACTTGCCTTTGCGGTCGTTCCCCTTATAGTTTCCGTTCTGGTTGCCAGGAGGAGCCATGGAGCGCTGCGGGAAGCGACCTACGAGAGCGGCATGGAAACCATCGGCAGCGCGTGGATCCAGTTCACGGTTGTCTATTACATCTATGCCCTTATCTTCCTCGCCTTTGACGTCGACGTGCTCTACCTTTTCCCGGTGGCGCTCGCCTACGGCAAGTACGCCTCCCGTGACCTGATCGAAGTGATAGTTTTCGTGGGAATTTTGTCGCTGGCGATTGTCTACGCCTGGCGCAAAGGAGTTTTTGAATGGAAAAGAAGGTGAGAGAACCGGGCGCTCCGCTTGTTCAATTCGCTCTCCTTGACGATATTTTTAACCTCGCGCGCGCCAATTCGCTGTGGCCGATGACATTCGGCCTGGCGTGCTGCGCGATCGAGATGATGGCCGCCGGGGCTTCGCGCTTCGACCTGGACCGTTTCGGGGCAGGTGTTTTCAGGCCGTCTCCGCGTCAATCCGATGTCATGATCGTAGCTGGAACCATCGCCAAAAAGATGGGCCCTGCCATTCAAATGCTTTGGGACCAGATGCCCAATCCGAAGTGGTGCATTGCGATGGGAAACTGCGCCATTTCCGGCGGTCCTTTCGAGTATGAGGAGCAGTATGCGATAGTGCCCGGGGCCCATCTTATCGTCCCGGTGGACATCGTAATTCCGGGGTGTCCTCCCCGGCCCGAAGCTCTCATTCAGGGGCTGCTCGCTCTGGAGGATAAGATCACCCGCGGTGAGAAAAGGAACCTGCTGCGCCGCTTCAAAAGAGTCTCGGAGGCGTAAATCGAAATGAAAGTAAAGGAAATGGAAGCAATAATGCTCGAGAAGTTCCCGGACGCGCCTCTTAAACGGGACGAGACAGGAGTGACGGGGGCCCTATGGTCCATAGCCGTGCCGATCTCGGGCATAAGGGATGCGGTAAAGGCGTTCGGGGACGCTGGTTTTTTCGTGGAGTCGATAACGGCGCTGGATTTTGAGGACACCTTCGAACTGGTCTACCACTTCAACTGCTATGAACCCAAATCCCGGCTGGTGGTAAGAATGCTTTGCGGCCACGACCAGGTCCCACCCTCGATTTGTGATATCTTTCGCGGCGCGGTTTGGCTCGAACGCGAGGTACATGATTTTTTCGGAATCAGCTTTTCCGGAAATACTGACATGAGGCCGTTGCTGCTTCCTGAAGACGCGGACTATCATCCGCTGAGGAAGACCTTCGGCAAAGTCAGCGCATACCATAAGCGAGAAGAGATTTATGGCTGAACAAGACAGTACTCAGGGATATCGAAGGATTTACACATTAAACCTCGGACCGCAGCATCCCAGCACGCACGGTGTTCTCAGGATCCTTCTGGATCTGGACGGCGAATATATCGTCAAAGCCGACCCGGTAATCGGATACGGTCACCGCGGCCACGAGAAGATGGGAGAAAACCGGCAGTATAAGCAGTTTCTCCCCAACTCAAGCAGATTGGATTACCTTTCCGGGATGCTCTTCAATCATGGGTTCGTCCTGGCGGTTGAAAAACTTGCCGGGATCGAGGTCCCGGAGCGCGCGAAATATATTCGGGTGATAGCCTCGGAGCTCAATCGCATATCGAGCCACCTGCTCTGGTTCGGAACATACATTATGGATCTCGGTGGTTTTACGCCCTTCCTGTACGCATTCGACGACCGCGAGCAAATTCTGGATATCCTGGACTCGGTAAGCGGTTCCAGGCTTACTTACTCGTATTGCCGCTTCGGTGGAGTCAGTCGCGATGTCGATTCGAAATTCATCGACATGACCCGTGCTTTTCTAAAGCGGATGGAGACTCGCTGGGCCGATTACGATGACCTGGTAACCAAAAATATCATTTTCATACACCGCACGAGGGGCGTCGGTATTATAGACCAGGAGCTCGCCCGTCAGTACGGAGTTACGGGACCGAATCTGCGCGCCTGCGGGGTTGCTTTCGACGTTCGGAGAAGCGAACCCTACGAGGTGTATGACAGGCTTGATTTTGAGGTCCCGACAGGACCAAGCGGCGATGCCCTGGATAGATATTATGTGCGCTTCAAGGAGATGCAGCAGAGTTGCCGCATAATCGATCAGGCCCTGGATCAGCTTCCAGCGGGCGATTTCCTTGCCAAGAAGGTCCCGCAGAAGCTCAGCCCTCCTAAAGGTGAAGTCTATGTTGCCTTCGAAAGCGCCCGAGGTCTCAGTGCTTTTTACCTGGTGAGCGACGGCGGCCCCGGTCCGTATCGTTGCCATATCCGGGTTCCCAGCTTTGGCAATTTGAATGTTTTGAACGAGGTGCTGCGCAGAACGCTCGTTGCCGACGCGATTTCAATTCTGGGCAGCATCGACGTGGTCATTCCGGAAATCGACAGATAATTGTGAGGCAGCTTAAGCCGCCGGCAGCGGTTAAGTCTTTTTGGGGAGGATGAAGAATTGTCCGAGGGCTTGTTTGGTTCTGATTGGTTCCGGTTGATTTTGGGCCTTTTGATCGTATTGGGTTTTGCGTCGTTGAACGCCCTTTTCCTCGTTTGGCTCGAGCGAAAGGTGGCAGGGCATATTCAATTGCGCCCCGGCCCGATGGAGGTCGGCCCTCATGGTCTTCTTCAGACCATTATGGATGCTGTCAAGCTGATGGGCAAAGAGCTGATACTGCCGGCGAAGGCGGACAAGAAGCTGTTTTTTCTCGCTCCGGTGCTTGTTTTCATGCCCGTTCTGGTCGGGTTTCTAGTCCTGCCCTTCGGCCCGAGCATGATAATCCGTGATATGAACCTGGGGGTCCTGCTGGTTTTTGCTTTCTCCACGTTCACCGTTTTGGCCATTCTTGCCGGGGGGTGGGCTTCAAACAACAAGTATGCGCTGCTCGGCGCCGTCCGGTCTGTGGCCCAGAACGTCGCCTATGAGATCCCGCTTCTGCTAGCTGTGATGAGCGTTGTGCTCATGGTCCATTCCCTGAGTTTTTCAGAAATTGTAAGATCGCAAAAAAGCGTCTGGTTTATTTTCGTGCAGCCGATCGCAGGCCTGATCTACCTGATCAGCGCGACCGCTGAAACCAATCGCGCCCCGTTCGATATCCCGGAAGCCGAATCTGAACTGGTGGCGGGATTTCATACTGAATACAGCGGAATGGGATTCGGGCTTTTCTTCCTCGCCGAATACACCAATATGTTTATCGTGTGCGCAGTTGCAACCAGTCTGTTTTTCGGCGGCTGGAACGGCCTGTTCGGAATCAGCCTGGGAATCCCCGGGGTTTGCTGGTTTCTTTTTAAGACCTACATGCTGATTTTTATCCTCATGTGGGTGCGCTGGACCTTTCCCCGTGTCAGGTTCGACCAGTTGATGAACTTCTCCTGGAAGATCATGATTCCGATCAGCCTTGCAAATCTCGTAGTCACGGCCATTGTTGTCAAACTTATCTGATTTTTTGGGGCAAGATCAAAATGAGCTATTTCAAAGAAATATTCTATGGCGGACTCAGTCTGCTCGAAGGGATGGCGGTTACCGTGCGGCGGCTGTTCCAGCCTCTGGTGACCGTACAGTATCCGCGCAAAAGAATCCCGCTTTCTTCGGCATATCGCGGGCACATCGAACTGAAGATATTCGAAGATACCGGCACGCATAAATGTATCGTCTGCGGCAACTGTGAGAAAACCTGCCCCAGCGGCGTCATTCAGGTGCAGGGTGTTAAAATGAAAGAAAAGGGTCCCAAAACTGCAACGAATTACGTGATCGATTTCAGCAAATGCTCGCTTTGCGGCCTTTGCGTCGAAATCTGTCCCACCCAGACTCTGCAATATTCAAGAGAGTATGAGCTGGTCGGCGAGACGCGATCTGTTTGCGTAATAGACTGTTTGGCAAGGCTGGCAAAGCAGGTTGAAGAAAAGCAAGCCGAAGAGAAGAAAGCACAGGGGCTTGCCGCCTGAATATAAGCGGACTCCATTTAGGGCAAGGGGACAGGGATGGAAACGTCTATTGACATCATCATGCAGGCGGCCTTCTGGGGCACGGTCGCCGTGACTGTTGCTGGCGCCTCGATAGCGGTATTTCCCCGAAATATCCTTTACAACGTCCTGGGCTTGGCGCTGGCCCTGACAGGCATTGCCGGTTTCTACCTTTTTCTGGGCAGCTTCTTCATTGCTCTGATGCAACTCCTCATTTATGTGGGCGCCATCTGCATCGCAATCGTGTTTGCCATAATGCTTTCCCGGCCGCTCCACCTGGATACGCCGCCGCGGGCCGTCCCTAAAGTGGCGATGGGGCTTGCCGCAGGCGCTATCTTTTTTGTCGGGGCGGTGAGCGTGGCCCTCAAGACCGATTGGTCGCCCTCCTCGGCGCGTGTCGCCGACGGGCCGCTCTGGTCGGTCGAAAACATCGGTCACGCGCTGCTTACGCGCTATGAACTGGTTTTTGAAGTGATTTCGCTGGTGTTGCTCGTGGCTATCATTGGTGCGGTGATTACCGCCGGATTCAGCCGGAGGTTAAGTTCGTGAACAGCCTGTCCACTTATCTGATCATCTCGGCCCTTCTTTTTTCACTGGGCCTTCTGGGAATACTCCAGCGCCGGAACCTGATCGGGATGCTGATCGCGGTCGAGCTCCTGCTCAATTCGGCCAACCTGAATTTCATGGCCTTTAACCGGTTTCTCACTCCGGACCCCGTTGTCGGGCAGGTAATTGCCCTTTTCGTTATGGGCCTGGCAGCGGCGGAGGCCGCAATCGGCCTGAGCATCATTCTGGCCCTTTACCGCAAAATGCACTCGATAAACATCGAACGTGCTCAGAGGCAGAAAGGATAGAACCGCTATGGGCGCATTCTTTACAGATCCCATCCTGCTCGCTACCGTTCTGGGCACAAATCTTCCATTTTTATCGATGGTTGCAATCCTGCTCTTCACAAGACCCAATCCCAAACTCTCCAGCCAAATCTCGGTGGGGGCAATCGCCGCTGCTGCGGTCTGCGCGGTTTTCCTGCTGGCAAAGCTCTACAGCGCCTCGCCTCTGCAATACCAGACCCTCTGGCTCAATTCAGGAAGGTTAAACATCGCCTTCGGCTATTATCTCGATGCGCTGAGTCTGCTCATGCTGACCATTGTAGGCGTCGTTTCCTGTCTCGTACAGATTTATTCCCTGGGATATATGGCGGGCGACACCGGATATAGCCGCTACTTCGCATTTCAGTCCCTTTTCGCCTGGGCCATGATGAACATGGTCATTGCAGGCAGCATGCTCCAGTTGTTCATATTCTGGGAGATGGTCGGCCTTGCGTCCTATTTTCTGATTGGTTTCTATTACGAGAAATGGAGCGCATCCCAAGCGGGCAAGAAGGCCTTCGTAATGAACAGGGTCGGAGACGTGGGCTTCTTTCTCGGTCTGATCTGGCTTGTCATCGGCTTCGGCAACCTGGGAATTCCGGAGCTCAATCACGCCGCAACCACTCATGCTCTGCCCCAGAACCTGCTTACCGTCTCCGCCCTTCTGATCTTCTGCGGCGTTGTCGGCAAGAGTGCCCAGTTCCCGCTGCTTACCTGGTTGCCTGATGCAATGGAAGGCCCCACCCCGGTCAGCGCCCTGCTCCATTCAGCCACCATGGTGGCAGCCGGCGTTTACATGTTCAGCAGGATTTTTCCCTTCTTCGCCGCCTCCCCGGACGCCATGGCGATTGCCCTTGCAATCGGTACGGTCACCATGCTGCTCTCTTCCACCATGGCGATGGTTACATACGATCTTAAACAGGTCTGGGCCTATTCGACCGTGAGCCAACTCGGAATGATGGTGATGGCGCTCGCCGCAGGCGGATATTTCGCAGGCGTTTACCATCTTACGGCCCACGCCGGGTTCAAAGCCCTTCTCTTTTTGTGCTCCGGCATATTCATCCATGAATTCCACACCAATGACATGCGCATTATCGGCAAGCAGGGGGGCCGCAAGCTGAAAATACCCATGGTGTGCATTGCCGTCGGCGCTCTTGCGCTCTCCGGGGTCTACCCGTTCTCCGGTTTTTTCAGCAAAGAGGCTATCCTGGGAGTTCTTGCCGCTCAGCCCAATAAAATCTGGCTTGCAGCAGGGCTTTTCGGGGCTGTTTTGACCGCATATTACAGCTTCCGTCTGATTTTCCACATTCTGTTGCCCAAAGGCGGGATAGAGGCAAAGCATCATGACGGCGACGCTGAGTCTGCCCACGAACATGGGGATGAGCACCACGGCTACATTTTCTGGGCAATGGCAATCCCCGTGATGATCCTTGCATGCGTGACCCTCGTGCTGGGTTTTTTAGAGCAGCCGATCGAGCACTTTCTCGTGCACGCAGTTCAGGCCCATCCGGTTCAGCATGTCTCCGAACATGGCGGCGGCGGAAGCAACTGGCTCCTCATTATGGGGGTTTCGGCCGGTCTTTTCGGTATCGCCCTGGCCTGGTTTGAATACGGAAGAAAAGGGGCCAGCCGCAATGGGTTTCTCAGCTACTTTCCCGCGATTTGGAAGCTGTTCGACTGCCGATGGTTCATAGACATTTTCTACCGCAAGAGTCTTGATACGTTTGTCTATGGCGGCCTTACGGCCCTGTTCACCAAAAACGACCGCCGCGTAATAGACGGCGGTATCGATGGGATCTGCTTTTTTACCGAAGGCAGCGGGCGCCTTTTCAGCTTCCTTCAGTCCGGAATGCTTCAGTACAATCTGCTGATAATGATATTGGCGGCCGGGGCCGCAGTTCTCTACTTCCTGATTTAGGGTAAACGGAAATTTTAACTCTTACCAAGGGCATCAAATGACTTCTATGGAAATGTCCGGTTTTCCGATCCTCAGCGCTATCCTTATGACAACGATTTTGGGATTGCTCGCAATCCTCTTTATTCCGCCGGAAAGAACCAGGTTGATAAAGCAGGTCAGCCTTGCCAGCGCGTCCGTCGGACTGGTCCTGTGCATCCTGCTCTACCTTTCATACGATCACCAGAAGGGCGGACTTCAATTCGTTGAGCGGGTCCTGTGGGTAAAGAGTCTTGGAATATACTGGTTCAACGCCGTCGATGGGATAAACCTCCCAATGCTGCTGCTCACCTCCGTGGTCCTGTTTACCGGCATCTGGACAATGTGGGAATTGGAATACAGGGCAAAGGAATTTTTTGCGCTCATGTTCCTCCTGGTTGCCGGCGTCTACGGCGTCTTCATGTCGATGGACCTTTTCTGGATTTTTGTCTGGTATGACGTTTCGCTTTTTCCGATGTACCCGCTGATCGCTATCTGGGGAGGCACTCGCAAAGAATACGGCGCAATGAAGCTTACGCTGTACCTGCTCGCGGGAAGCGCCCTCATTTTGCCCGCAATACTCTATCTCTGGGTGCAGGGCGGAGCTCACACCTTCGATCTATTCGAGCTTCAGAAAATCGGCTTTAGCGCATTCGACCAGAAATTGACTTTCGTTATGCTTTACTTCGGGTTCGGGATTCTGGCCGCCGTATGGCCGTTCCACACATGGTCGCCGGTTGGGCACGTTGCGGCCCCGACCGCAGTGAGCATGATTCACGCGGGCGTGCTCATGAAACTTGGCGCTTACGGAATCCTGCGGATCGCGATGACGCTGTGCCCGGCCGGTCTGTCGTACTGGTCGGACCTTATGGCCCTTCTGGCCTGTATCGGGATCGTTTACGGGGCCCTGGTCGGTCTTGCGCAGACCGATTTGAAATATGTTATCGGCTACTCCAGCGTGTCGCACATGGGAGTAGTCGGACTGGGACTTGCCACTATGTCGGTAAACGGCATAAACGGAGCGGTTTTCCAGATGTTTGCCCACGGCGTCATGACGGCCCTTTTCTTTTCTTCTGTCGGCTATATCTATGACCGCACCCACACGAAGATTATTCCCGAACTGGGGGGATTGTCCAGGACAATGCCCGTTGCCTCCTCCTTTTTCATAATCGCCGCTCTGGCAGGTATAGGCGTGCCCCTTATGGCGAGCTTCTGGGCGGAACTGCTCGTTTTCATCGCCGCCGTGCAGGCTTTCCCGATCGGCGGTATCGCGGCGCTCGTAGGACTCATAATCAGCGCGCTGTTCATGCTTCGGGTCGTGCAGAACACCTTCTACGGAGAAAAGAACCCCAAGTGGGAACATATTCCCGATGTCCCGGGGTTTCTTGCCGTACCGCGAATCATATTGGTTAGCATCATCCTGTTTTTCGGAATGTTTCCCAAGATTATGCTCGATGTTATTCAGAGCACGGTTATTCCGTTTGTAAATCGGTTCTAGAGGCGAGGTAAACGGAACGTGATGACGGATTTTATGCTTTTTCTTCCCGAGTTGTTATTCATTCTTGCCGCTTTGCTCTTTTTCATCTTCTCGTTGAAAAAGACGGTGGACCCTTCTGGGCATCACAAGTGGGCGATCGTGCTTGCCGCAATCGGGCTGCTGGTTACGGTTGCATCATCGCGTCAGGAAGGGATGCTGTTTTTCGACTGCTACCGGGTGGACCTGTTCAGCCAGGTTTTCAAAGTCCTGCTGGCCCTTGGCACGATCTGGGTCATTTTCTCATCCGGCGAACTCAAGGGAATCGACCCCAGGCAGAACGCCGAGTATTATTTTCTCATCTTCGTCTGCACGCTGGCCATGATGATGCTGGTAAGCTCGGTTGAACTGCTGACGATTTACGTATCGATAGAGCTTTCCTCCTACTCCCTCTACCTGCTCGTTCCAATGCGCAGACGTGCCGACCGGTATGTTGAAACCGGCATCAAGTATTTCATGATCGGCGTTACGGCCTCAGCCCTGATGCTTTTCGGCATTAGCCTCCTTTTCGGCATGGCGCATACCACCTACATGCCGCAACTGCTCAAAACGCTGCCGGGTATCATCAATCAGCCCGCAGCCATTGTCGGACTGATACTGGCCCTGTCCGGGTTCTTTTTCAAGCTGGCCCTCTTTCCGTTCCATATCTGGGCGCCCGACGTTTACGAGGGGTCTGCGAACCAGGTCACCACTTATATTGCAACGGCGTCCAAAATGGCCGCTGCCGCTATGATCATCCGGTTCGCCGGCCTGTCGGCCGGGGCGAATCCTGCAATGATAAAGCTGCTGATCGTGCTTTCGATCGCGTCGATGACCTTCGGAAACCTGGTCGCACTGATTCAGAAGGACATAAAAAGGCTTTTGGCATACTCGAGTATCGCCCACGCGGGATATATCCTGATCGGGATACTTTCGCTTTCCGGGCGCGGCTATGCCAGCGCGATATACTACGCGGCCGCTTACCTCGTGATGAATTACTCGGTGTTCATGGTCATCATGAAGCTCGCCGATGATGGACACAACCTGCAGATAAAGGAACTGGCGGGCCTGCACAAACGCTCCCCACTTCTCGCCATGACGCTTATGCTCGGCCTGTTCGGACTTGCCGGGATCCCTCCGACAGCGGGCTTTACGGGCAAATTCCTGGTGTTCGCAGCAGCCCTCGAAAAAGGCTACCTCTTTCTGGTCATCATCGGCATGATAAACGCGACCATATCACTCTACTACTATCTTATCGTCATAAAAGCGGCTTATCTGCTCAAACCCGTAAATGAATATCCCGCCGTGCGGGTAGACGCCTGGACTCGCAGTCTGAGCATTGCCCTGATAATCATGACGATATATCTCGGCATCTTTCCCGATCATTTCCTGTCCCTAACCGAAGCGGCGGCAAAGACCCTGTTCTAAGGGTTTTTAGTTTTTCGTTTTGAGTTTTTAGTTAAGTAAAATCGAACTGTTAAGCGTGATCTTCATGTTGGGTGAGGGGGAAAGACAGTGACGCGGGGACACGGGGACGCGGGGACACGGGGACCGGGTAGAGACAGCGACAAGGGTGAAGGGTGAACTTCCGGCTGAAGCCCATAGCCGTCAACTTAAGAGTTAGCAGGCAGAACATTCGTCTGCCGCACCCTTTCCTCCTGCCTCCTTCGTGTTCTTGACCCCGCTACGCTCCCTCTTCGTGGTTTCCAGCTTGAAATGATTTTCTCACCACGGCCACGAGAGCACGAAGGTTCTGCCGAGCCTGCTCCGGGTGGCGCCGCAAAGCTCCGGATAACGCCATACAGCCGCCTGACATTAAAGCAGGCAGTTTCACCCCGCTGCGCTCCCTCTTCGTGATAAAGATCGCCTTGGTCGATCACGAAGAACACAAAGCAGGCACGAAGGGTACGAGGTGATTGCACCGGCACATCCGCGAAAGTTGACGGCTATGGGCTAAAGCCGGTAAGCGGGTTGACCAGATTATTTTCGCTCTTCGCTATTCTCCGTGCCCACCGGGTTGCTTCTTTTGTAAATGAGGGGTTTAGTCTTA
>JBELAB010000470.1:0-3922 GCA_049509275.1 Syntrophobacteraceae bacterium
CCTGGTTTAATTCCGGCAATATCCGGGTCTTCATTACCGTTGATCGGTTCACGTTCCGCCTTGACCCTCCTGGCTTCCACGCGGCGAGCTTCCTTGTCCCTTTTTTTCTGTTGCTTCTCTTTTTCTCTTTCCCGTTTCTGAAAGGTAGGTTTTGATCTTTGAGCCATTATTCAACTCCACAGAACTTGACTTGTCGCGAAATGGTTAAAAAGTGTTCCAGGCACTAATATCTTGACCCACGCCGCGGCCGTTTAGCAGGTGGTTTTGCTTGACTTAGTTTTATAAGTTGGTCTTTCAGCCGGGCCCCGTTCAGGGCTTTCATAGCTTTGTCCGCTTCCGAATTGTTTAGCATCTCCACGAATCCAAACCCTTTTGACTGCCCTGAGGACCTTTCCTTTACAATGTTCACAGCAGATACTTCTCCAAAACTGGCGAAAAGGGCTTTCAAATCATCTTCCGTGACATTAAAGGCTAGATTGCCGACATGAATATTCATATTCGCTCTCCTCTGTTTCCGCCTTGAGCAACCGAATTCTGCTAATCTGCGGCTTGCATATTTTGCTTCCTCTTATAAAGATAAAGCCGGAGATTTACCCCGGCTCTTTCTTCCATCGTAAAATAGACGAGAATTTCCCTAATGATGCTAAAGCTTTTTCACCTTAGTAGCCTGGGGGCCTTTTGTGCCTTTTTCCTCGACGAAGCTCACCCGATCGCCTTCGCTCAGGGACTTAAATCCGCTGCCTTCAATAGCGGAGAAATGAACAAATAAATCACTCCCGCCGTCTCTTTCAATAAATCCAAAACCCTTGCTCTCGTTGAACCACTTTACTCTGCCTTCTGCCATCTTTGATCCTTTTCTGATTTTCCATTTTTTGACGCGGCTTAGGAGCTACTTAAGAATCGTTCTAATGAGGTGAAAGACCGACTCCCCAGACAACTCAAGTCAACAGCCCTGCTCGTACCTGCTAAGCATCGTAGCGCCTATTCACGAAAAAAGCAAGGCATGGAGCAATTTTTTCTCTCGGCTACCCCCTTCCCGTGCAAGGCCCCCCGCTGCCAATCATGGCAAGGCAGCTTTAAATGCCCGCCAGTCCCAAAATTTCCCAGCTATGGATTATGGCGTCGCTAACCGGGTTCTCTACCCCATCGGCTTTTCTCTGCTTAGTATTCGGTTCAGCCAGTTTGAACGTCTTAATGATATTCACGAGCAGTTTAATAATAAGTTCTGCCGATTCAAACCTTTGACGATTCGCCAAAGACTTGGATTTATCGAACTGGTTTTGAAGAACTGCTTTACCTGTTTTGTCAACTTCAGATTGAGCTACTTTCTTGAGTACAAAAATAGAATCCACTACTTCGTGATCGCCTGGATCTGATAAATGTTTGATCGCAAGCCTCAAAATTCTACTTCTATCAGGCTTGCCGGACCTGTCGTAGGATTCCGATAGTCTTACCAGGTATGGAATTGCGAAATCGATACAATAAGTTGTAACGCGTATTTCTGGAGATTGAGAATAATTCTTCAGTTCTTCAAAAAAATATCCCGTGGAACGCAAGTCTTTCACCAAGGCATGCGGAATCTCCATAATAAATCTCCAATGTATTCAGTCTATGGCACATCAAAAGAGGGTATCTCATAAAAACCGGCGCCGTGCAGGCACGGTTGCGAACCACATCGAGATCCGGATGAACCTTGTCCGGCGCCCAAAGTATACTGGCGCTATTTTGGTAGTTTGATGGAGGTAAGGCGCTCCCATACTTTTGCAAGCTGGTTCTCCAGATCGATTAAATACATGTCCCCCGAGATCTCCACCACGATCCCTACCCCGTTGGGTATCTGCACCCTATCGTTGAGCTTGGGTCTCCAGACCTCAACGGAACTCTTCTTAGTGGTTCGAGGCAATGCACCAACCTGCCTCACGGATTTGCGAAATGAATTGAACCCACCTCGAGGGGGATTTGTCATTATTTTGCTTCCCTCTAACTTCTCGCCGATAACTTGGCTCGAATCGCAGTGTGGTATATGAACGTTACAGAACCGAAAACAGCCCCTGTGGGGCTATCAGAAGCGCCTCAACGATCTTCACGCTCCAAATCAGCTCCGCGGAGGTATCTTATGCCGGGAACACTGGGACAAGTGTTTCCAGTATTGTCGCCTGAAGATGCCGAATTGTCAATCGATATGGTTATGCCTGCATGCAGGGAAAGCATCTTTGCTTTAAGGGCACAGAGCGCGGGTTGGCTGGTTCTCGGCGGCAGTAGAATGGTTGCAAACCCTTTTCTTCCCTCCCATGTTCGCTTACCACGTCTAATCAGGTTTGTTTGAAGGCAGCGCGATAATAAGGGGATCTGCTCCTGCATCTTAAAACCCTTTGTGAGTGAGGATCTAAAGATTATTTTGGCCCATCTTTCCAAGGAGTCGTTCTCATTGTGATCGCCTGGAGTAGAACTTTTTACCGGAAAGCCCTTGTGCCGTTGTCCGGGGGTGTATATTACAAAAGGAGGCGGAGTATTGACCATACAACGCGCCGGCTCCGACTCCAGCTCAATTGCCGCCATGCAGGAAGGAGCACACATATTATGTGGGGCAGAACATTCCGCCCGGCGTTGCTACCCTACGTCGCGGCCATACTCATGGTTCTCGCCGCCGCTGCTGTGCGGGTGGTGTTTTGGGGGGCTTTCGGGACACACGCTCCTTTCGTGACGTTCTATCCCGCTGTGGTGATCGCCGCTCTCCTTGGTGGATTTGCCGCCGGCATGCTGGCGACGGCCCTTTCCGCCCTTTTGGCTTCGCTTCTCCTGCTGGGGCCGGCTGGGTCCCTCGGCATCACCGATCGTGCAGATTTGCTTAGCCTGATTGTATTTCTCACGAGCTGCGCGATCCTCTCCTATCTCGTGGCGGTGATACACCGCGCTAGAATACTGACAAAGCAAGCCGAGGCGCTGCGCAGTAAGTACGAGCTGTTGGCCGACCACAGCCGGGACATCATACTGTTCAGGCGGCGTAATGACGGCCGCATCTTGGAGGCCAACGCCGCCGCTTGCACGGCGTACGGTTATGAACGCGAGGAGTTGCTGAAGCTGACGATCCACGACCTGCGTGCGCCGGAGGCAAAAGAACTGACCTCCGGCGAGATTGCCGAGTCCGACGAGCGGGGCGTCCTCTTCGAGAGCGTCCACCGGCGCCGTGACGGCTGCGCCTTCCCCGTGGAGGTCGGCTTGCGGGGCGCGATTATCGACGGGGAAGACGTTCTGATCAGTGTGGTGCGGGATATCACCAAGCGCAAGAAGGCCGAAGAAGCCCTGAGAGTGGCGGCCTCCGCTCAGGCGGAGAAGGACCGGCTGCTCGCGCTCGTCAACAGCACAGCCGATGAAATCTGGTTTGCGGACACAAGTAGAAAGTTCACTCCGGTGAATTCGTCAGCGGTTAGTGAGTTTGGTCTCGGCGTCGCGGCTGGGACCGAGGATGAGAAACCAGACGCGGGCCTCGAAGCATATCGCGGGGACGGCATCGCGCAGCCGCTCAATGAGTCGCCGCCGCTTCGTGCTCTCGCGGGAGAGGTTGTCTACGGCGAAGACGAGATTGTCCGCAATCCCGGCAGCGGCGAACTGCGATACCGCCAGGTCAACTCATCTCCGGTGCGCGATGCCGGGGGCAATATCATAGGCACGGTATCGGTAGTGCGGGATGTCACCGAGCGCAAGCGCGCAGAGGAAGCGCTCCGCGTGGCGCTCGACCGGGCGGAGCGGCTGGGAAGGTTTCCCGAGGAAAACCCCAGCCCGGTGGTGAGAGTGTCGAGCGACGGAAGCGTGCTTTACCGTAATCCAGCGGCCGCCAAACTGCCCGGCTGGGGGTGCGAGGTCGGCAGACCTGCGCCGGATGCTCTCCTCCCGTTGATCCGACAGGCCATAGCGGGAAAGC
>JBELAB010000471.1:0-3636 GCA_049509275.1 Syntrophobacteraceae bacterium
TATGTGGATGAAAATCCACCCAAGAGTGCGCTCGCTACTCTGGCGAGCTTACTTCATATTGGTGTGAGATGTGAGTCCAGAGTCCATAGAAGGAACAGGGTAGGGTGAGGATTATGTCATCCCCGACTTAGAGGGGGATAAAAACGGCTTCCCGTAAGCAGGGGATGACATTCAGACCGGACAAGTCTTTTAATCAATCAATAATTTTTTCTCTTTTGCCTCTTTCATCAGTTGTTCTCTGAAATCGGGATGGGCAATGTTGATCATTTCCTTGACTCTTGCCGGTATCGTCTTGCCCCTCAGGTGGGCGGCGCCGTATTCCGTGACGATGTAATCCACGTCGGATCGAGGCGTTGTAACGACTGCGCCCGGCGGAAAGGCTGTCACTATTTTCGATATCATGGCGCCGTCGGCCTTTTTCGTCGTCGATTCGAGAACGAGAAAGGATTTTCCGCCCGGGGACATTCTTGCCCCGCGGACAAAGTTCATTTGCCCGCCCGTACAACTGAACTGCGAGAATCCGATGGACTCAGCGCAGACCTGCCCTGACAGATCGCACATGAGGGCATTGTTAATGGCGATGAACTGGTTGTTCCGGGCAATAACATTCTCATCGGCAATATAGGAAATAGGGTATGCCTTAAGAGATTTATTTTTATGCATGAAATCGTAGAGCTTGCGAGCGCCGATACCGAAACTGCATGTAATCTCACCCGGATAGAGGGTCTTTTTGTTGCCCGTCACAATGCCCTTCTCCACCAGGGTGACCATTGAATCGACCAGCATTTCCGTGTGGATTCCCAGGTCTTTGTGGTGTTCCAGGAAAAAACCGATGGCATTGCTCAGGCCGCCAACGCCGATCTGAAACGTGGAGCCGTCTTCAATGAAAGAAACGATTTTATTCGCAATGGTTTTTTCCATATCCGTAATCGGGATCTTGGGCAGTTCGGCGATCTTATGGTCTTGCTCGCAGATATAATCAACGTCCTCAATGTTGATGAAAGCTTCCTTCGATCCGTAAACGAAAGGCGCCTCGTTGTTCACCTGCACGATAATCGTGCCGGCGCACTGGGCGGCGGTGTGACCGTTAAAGACTCCAACCGGTCCAAAGCTAAAATTTCCGTTCTCATCCGGGGGTGCGGCGTCCATGATGAACACAGTGGGCTTCATGATATTTTTTGTGACCCAGTCTGAATGAGCAAACTGGTAGGAGAGAACTTCGATGTTGCCCTGATCGAGCATTTTTCTCTCGATCGGCCCCAGGAATAACGACGTGTGACTGATATGCCCCTTGTATTCAGCCTTGAAATAGTCAAATGGATATAAGATCAACGCTGAAAACATACTCACATTCTTCAATTCATCCTTTCTCTTACAGATGGCATTGATCACATCCACAGGTGCGCTGCATACAGGACTATACCAGATGCGATCATTCGATTTTATGACAGCGGCCGCATCCTCGACAGAGACCAGCTTTTTCTTGTATGCTTCTTTCCAGCCCATTTTAGACCTCCCGCATAATTTGGGTTAATAAGAAACGATTCTGCAGGAAACTATGCGGCAAGCTGTATAGTTTCCCCTTAATTTTCTTACATCAACCAGACGACCGGCGCCTCGTCGCAACCATTATTTCCCCTTGAACACGGGGGTCCGTTTCTCATAGAAGGCATTAATGCCTTCCTTGTTGTCTTCGGTCTGCATGCATATCGACTGGGCAAGGGCCTCATACTCCAGGATATCATCCAAGTTGCTCTCCCAGCTTTTCGAAAGGATCATTTTCCCCAGACCGTAGGCGATGGCAGGTCCAGCGGCAATCTGCCTGGCCAGGTCGAGCACATGCGCCTCCAGTTCCTCGGGAACGACTACGCGGTTTACAATGCCCATCTGTAAGGCTTCCTCCGCCTTGATCATTCTCTGAGTCAGGATAAGTTCCTTTGCCCGGTGCATTCCCACCACCCGCGGGAGGTGATACAACCCGCCCAGATCGGGCACCAGACCCACCTTGCCGAAGACCTGCCCGAAGATCGCGTTCGACGAGGCGATGACAAGGTCACAGGCGATGGCGATATTGAAACCGGCGCCAACGGCCGCACCATTGACGGCGGCAATAATCGTTTTTCCGATACCGGCGATCAACTGGATGATTTCATTGCCGCCCTTCATGTAGTCCAAGCCGGTACAAACGTCCATGCCCGCCTTCAGTTCCATAAGGCTTCCGCCTGCGCAGAAAGCCTTGCCCTGACCGGTCAATACCGCCACGAGGCTTTCACCGTCATCGCGAAACTGCCTGAGAGCATCTTTGAGACCGATGCTCAAATCTTTTTCCAGCGCATTCATCTTACCGGGCAAATTCATCCGGATAATAAAGACGTGCCCCTTTTTTTCAGTTATGATTGCAGACCCCATAATGACTCTCTCCTTTTACATTTTTCTAATTCGTTTTGTCACTTGATAAAACCCGCCCTTTCCAACTAACGATTTCTCCCTCGATCGGCGACCAACGGTCGGTTCATCAAAATCCTGAATACGGCATTCCCAATTCTCTATGAAGATGTCGCATTTTGCGGCCAACTCCTCGTATGATAGACTTACATATACCACTTAATTAAAAAAAATGCGCATTATGCAAAAATAAATACCAGGTAGTGCTGCATGTGCATGTCGCTATGTTGAATAGTGCAAAACCGAGAGCCCGGTTTATTCCATTAACGCTAGACGTTGGATTTCAAGGCAGGGCCAAGGTGGACATACGATCAACGCATTAAGAGGAACCGGCACGTATGCGAGAATCGTTCATTATGTATTCCGCACCACCCGTAGGGTGAGCAAAAGCAGAGCGCTGCCCACCTGGACTGCGTCCACCCTACAGCAACGGTGCTATTCCAAGCTGCAAGGGTTACAGGGTACCAGCGGCTCGCTATGAAAAAAGCGCTATTGAGAAATGCCCGGCCCTCCACCGGTGGCGCCGGGGGCGCACAGCTTCTGCATTGGGCATCGACCGTAAGACCCTATATATGAAAATGAAGGCCTGTGAGCTGCTTTCACCCCAAACTGGGTAGAAATAGCCCCAACATACGATTTATCTTTGTTTACAATAGATTAGCAGAGTCAGATCACCCGGATGGGGCGGTTTCACCACAGTTTCTCCATTGTTTTATCTTGCCGCTATCAGGCCCAAAACCCAACTCTCCTGTACTTTCAGTTAGATAGGTCCCATGGCACGACCGATGCTCTATATGGAAGCGGCCCGACGGGCTGACTCCGCGTTATGAGACGCGGATAGTGCATTCGAAAAAACTCTGAAAAGTACGAAATGAGGAGAACACAGATGAATACGAACGAGCGCATAGAGGTAAGGAAAAATGTGCAGGACGCGATCACTCTTTATGAAAATGCCGGAAAAGATACGCTCCTGACGGAGGTCGCCGATTCCAGGGGCCGATTTGTATCGAATGAGCGCTACATATTTGCCCTGGACCTTAACGGGACAGTGGTGGCGCATCCGATGGAGCCCGCACTGACGGGCAGGAATCTGACGGATCTCAGAGATTCCGAGGGACACCCTTTCATTAGAAAGATTGTCAATACCGCAAAGACCAAGGGCTATGGGTTCGCGGACTACAAATGGCATAG
>JBELAB010000472.1:0-7819 GCA_049509275.1 Syntrophobacteraceae bacterium
CCCCGCCGCCTTGGAGTTCCCTTTTTCTAAAGGGGACTTGGGAGGGATTTTTCAGGTCGCTTGCTTACGAGCACAAGAGCCCCTCCCGCCCTCTTTAAAAAGCAGACTCGCGCTTAAGACCTATTCCTAGCGGCGTCCTCCGCCGCCATGTCCGCCGCCGCTAAAGCCGCCGCCGCTAAAACCGCCGCTACGAAACCCGCCGCTGCTAAAGTCATGCATTGACGGAGCGCTGCGGAAACTGCGGTCGCTGAACGAAGGCCTGTCCGCGTCTTGAAAGCTCCTGCCGGTGTTTCCCATTGCAGAATTACTTCCGGCACCAGGTGCATTGAACCTGTTTCCAGCCCCAGTCTCCGTTCCCCGGCTCACAAGGGCTCTCGCACCTGCGCGGCCATTAGGCGAATTGAGCCCCGACCCCTGCCCGGACCTGCCCGCTGCGAGTGAAGAAGAGGCTTTTCCCGCTGAACGGGTACCCGGATCGACCCTGCTCCATGTACCATTCGCATTCCTGAAATGGTTGGAAAAATGACGGCCATGGTGGTTCACGTCGAAATCGCATAGGACGAAGAAGCCTCCGAACCCGTACCCGCCCCACCAGAATGGCCACGGTACCCAAGCATATAGCCAATAATAGTCCCACGGGGGTGGATAATAGGTCACGACAGGAGGTCCGTATTTGTCATAGTAATCCGCAACGTAAGCGGGTTCCTCATCGTAGAGACCATCACCCGCAGAAGGAGCGGCGTATTCGGAACCGGCGCTTGCACTGTAACTGTACTGATCGCCGGCCACCTTGAACGGGAGTTTCATATCTATACCGACTTTGTCCACGATACCGGCTGCCTCAGCTTCCGCCATCTTCAGACTCCCCGAAGAAGTCGCTCTTGCGGTGCTTCCCCTCACCTCGGCGATGATATCGGGCGTAATGGGGTAGTCGGCAATCCAGCCGTTTCGAGGTTCGATACCGATCGAGGACAGAGCGCTTTCATCTTCCGCTTCATCGCTTGATGCGGTTAGATTGAGAGCAATAGCCAGTTTTACGGCAAAGTCACCTTCACGGACAAGAGGCTGTTCAATAGGAGGAGCTGCGGAGGGTGAGGTCTTAGCGTTCACCACGGAGGCATACGGCGCCAAAACCAGGCTCACGGCCACAAACATCACAAGCATTGCTTTCATTTGCCACTGCTCCTTTCCGACAGATTGCCTGTCATAGCTAACGTAACCATTCTTGCAGCTTATCGCTAACCTTACGAGTGCGCGGACAATGGTTTTAGTTTACATAAACCGAATGTCCGACAAACCATGTTATCTGATCGATTTTGTTCTTCGAGATGCATGACCGGGGAGCGGAATGATACGGGCAGGCGAGTCCCTGCAGCAGTACGATGAGGTGGAAACGGTTATTCGGGAGCAGACGCAATGGCCTGCTCCCGTTATCATTAGGGTTCCTTTACGGCAGTGTTATCTGCACGGCGGCGCTTTGGCCGCTTTTGCGGTCAACGGCCGGGACGCTCTGAACCAACTGAGGCAAAAAGAGTTCGAGCTGGTCCTTACCGATCTCAAAATGGCGAAGATGGACGGCATTCAAAAAGAGGGGTCACACCTACACTCTTGACATATCGGTGACACTCAAGGAGAATACGAGGTCGTGAGCGTAAATTAGGAAGTGAGAAGAGGGTCAGGCGATGGCCAGGGCACTTCGAATTGTGTACCCGGGTGCATTCTATCATGTTGCATCCAGGGGAAATGAACGCAAGAATATATTCCTGAACAAAAGGGACCGGGCTCAGTTCCTTTCCTATCTTGAATCGGCAACGGTCCGCTATGGCGCGCTAATCCATGTCTACTGCCTTATGTCCAATCACTACCACCTTTTGGTGGAGACTCCTCGCGCGAATCTGTCTCAAATCATGAAACACGTAAACGGTGCCTACACGACATATTTTAACGTGAAACGGCGGCGGGCGGGTCACCTGTTCCAGGGTCGCTACAAAGCCATCCTGGTCGATAAAGACGAATATGCCAGGCAACTCTCTCTGTACATCCACCTCAATCCGGTAAGAGCCAGGATCATCGCAAAGCCCGGCGAGTACGAGTGGTCGAGTTACCGGGCATACGCCGGGTCGGGCCCCACGCCCCAGTGGCTGCACCGGGAGTTCATCCTTTCCTTCTTTGCGTCGGATGAGAAAACGGGTCAGAAGCGGTACCGGGATTTCGTTGAGGGACAAGCCGGGCGGGAGTGCCCAAACCCCTTTGAGCATGTGACGGCATCGACGGTCCTGGGGGGCGAGTCTTTTGTTGAGTGGGTGCGGGAGAAATTCCTGAAGGCGGCGCAGGCGGACCGTGAATTACCCGCAGTTCGTCAACTTGCAGGCAGACCGGGGGTCGAGGCGATCCGTTCCGCGGTGGAGGATCTGTTCCTGGATGACCGGCCGAAGGCGCGACGGGTGGGACTGTATCTATGCCGGCACCACACAGGGCTCAAGCTTAAAGAGATCGGCGCTGCATACGGGGTGGGAGAGTCAGCGGTTACGCAGGCAAGCAGGCGGGTTGCGGAGGAGATGAAACAGAATGTATCTCTGCGCAAATCTGTTGGAATGCTTGAGAGGGAGCTTGGGTTGTGAAGAGTGTAGGTTTGACCCCTATGCCCTCCCGGAGGTCCCGTTTATCGCGGAGATCAGTGCCCCTCCCGGAGGTCCCGTTTATCGCGGAGATCAGAGTGGCTGAGGCCTGGGGATGAGGTATCCGAAGCTTTGAGCAGGATGCGCGTAAAATAGTGTCCCAAAGTTGAGATACGTAAGGAATGCTCAATATATATTTGTATCAACTCCTGCCCTTACTTTAACTCTTGACATTTTCATGATTGTGTGAAACGAATTCAGGAGGACGCGATCTGAACTCGGTCCGAGTACGGTTGGTTGTCTACAATCTGAACACACACTGCCTTGCACCCCTGTAAGAAACGTTTGAGCCTTAAGAGGCCGGACGGTTGCCAGAAAGCATTGAAATTCATTACACACCCAAGCATGACAGTTGGCTCAATATGGCGGAGATCGAGCTAGCTGAATTGACAGTGCCTGGACCGGCGCATTCCCAATCTTGAAACTGTATGGTTTCGCTGGCTTTGAAACTGTTCAAGAAGTTTTTCCGGACAGAATCCGACCCCGAAATAGGGTTTGGATGCATACCGCACTACTTAATGGATTATTACTGGTTACATAAAATAGGGAAACGATTTCCGACAAACGTACGGTTTGCAGAAGGAGATCTCCATGAAAAGCTATTTAGCGACAATTGCACTAATCGTTGTAATAGCGTTGTTTCTTCCATACTCTCAAGCAAACAGTCAGCCTTACCCCGCCGGTGATCCTCTGCTTCAAGTGGGGCGAGACCTCTCGATGGGGTATGCTCTGGTTGATCCCCTGCCACTATTAAGCACTCTTAAATCGTTACAGCACGACGCGATCAAAGAGACGGCCCGGGACTTCCTAATCTCCACGCTAGCCGAACATTGCGGAATAGGATGGGCAGGGGAAGCTATGACTGTCCTCAGTCTTATACCGACTTCCTATTATATGTGGGCCGTTGCTACCGGACGAGCAGATCCTCATAAGCTACTAGCAATGTGCCCTAGTGTCGTTCTTGGATGGGATCTCCTCAAGGGGCCACAAAATATCCCTGTTCAGCACGGCATTAAATCGTATGACATCATCCGTGACGATATGGCGACGCGAATTCATACATACACAACCACTATAGTCAATCAGAACTTTTCCTCTAAAGCACAAGGTCTAATCAAATATTATGGATTTGATCCTGGCACCGATAGAATACTTCGCCAGACTGTGCGTACCACCACTGAGTATCAATCATTCAGTGGAGCGAGGTTTAACGGTATATACAATAATCCGCCCTACAATACTCCCATTTACTCACATGCGCCAACACAAACGAATATACTACCTCGTTCTCCGACGCAGGTTTACACACCACCAACACAGGTTTACACACCACCAACGCAGATTTACATACCACCTCAAACGCCGGTTTACATACCAAGAGGGAGGTATTAAAATGACAATTATACATCTGATCACAAGAACCGTCGCGATGATTTTGTTTTGCTGGGTGTTCTTACTGTGCGCGTCTTGTGCTACACCTTTCTCTGCTAAACTGGACCCAATTGACAAAGATTTGTATCGAGCAGCAAAGCGTGGAGATCTGCCCGAAGTCAACCGCCTTATCGCCAAGGGTGCGGACGTCAATGTCGTCAATGACAAATACTACAACACCGCATTGATGTGGGCCTCCTTCAATGGCCGCATGGAGGTAGTGCAGGCGCTGCTTAAGAAAGGGGCCTATGTCAATACAAAGAACATTAACGCGTATACCGCGCTAATGGCGGCTTCCGAACATGGCCACCTGGGGATCGTGCAGGCACTGGTTAGTAACGGTGCAGAGGTCAATGCCAAGGACAATGGTGGTTGGCCCGCATCTTGGTATGCTTCCTATCGTGGCCACATGGCGGTGGCGAAATTTTTGGAAGATGCCTCAAGGGATGCTGTTGTAGGACAGACCACAGAGTCAATCAATATGCCTCCGCTGCAAAAGGGCGCTTCAGACTTAGTCGCGAATGATCCAAACAATGTTGGCTTCTGGATTGAATATGGTCGTGCATGTCTATTGTCCAACAACCCTCATGGCGCAGAAATGGCATTTCTGAGAGCAATCCAATTAGACCCCGAGTGTCAATTAGCATATAGACATCTGGGCCTAATCTTGATGACATTAGAACGATATGAGGATGCTGAGAAAGTTTATCAAAAGGCATTGGAAATTAACCCAAGTGAAAGTGGTGCAACAAGGACAGCCTATGGATACTGTCTGGTTGCTTTGGGAAGAGATGAAGAAGCACTGAGCGCCTTTAGGACATCGTGCGAACTGAATGCCGATGTGCCATCTGTCATCTCAGCCAAGCTTGGTATTTCTGCTCTTTTGCTACGCCGAGGGGACACAAAGGGTGCTGAACGTGAGTACAAAGCCGCAATCGAACTGGACCCCGATATTGTTAAGATTCTGGAGAAGCAGAGAGAGCTTTCTATCGAGACTTCTCCCTAAACCAGGGTCCTGACGCCTTCCCTGGATGCTCAGGGTAGAAACGCCGAAAAGCCGGAATTTGACAGAGGCGTCCACTTGATGCAGCAAAAGAACTATGAAGCTGCAAGAAAAGAATTTAAAGGATTCGTCTCCAAGTTTCCGAAATCCAGCTTGGAAGCATGTGCTTTGTATTACATTGGTGAGTGCTACTTTTGCGAAAAGCACTATGAGGAAGCGATTAAAGAGTTTTAGGGTCGGACCTAATGCCGTTAACTTAAGAGAAATAGCTGTCCTTTCAAATCCTTACGGGTTTCGGGTTGGGGCCGTAGCGGCGATGCTGTTTTGAATTTAGGTTTTCGCCCCCGGCGTCGCTTTTCCAACCCTCGGTTCTTTCTGCGATATTCCTGCCGGTCTCTTGGGAATTGGCGTCCAGGCTTGGAGTTGACCCTGTGCCGCGCACAGCATTGCACAAATGCTTCCCAAATGGAAGGCCAGAGGTCCGGGTCAGTTGCAGCCACCAGGAGCTTGAGAAACAAGCGCGTCTCGGTCAGGGCACGTGTAAAGCTGAGTTGAGCGACGCAGGCGTTCTTTTGGTGACCGGCTTCGACCATTGCCAGGCGGATCATGCAGATGGCAATCATGTGTACGAGGATCTCCTGGTGAAACCGCATTGGGGTGCGGCAATGCCAGGATGTGCCCCTTAAGGTTTGCTTAAAATCGCGATAGAAAGTCTCAATGTCCCAACGCATACGATAGAGACGGGCCAGATCAGTTGCGGGGAAAGCAATATGGTCCAAAAGCGAGGTTACCAGACGTCTACGGCGGAAACCATCTCTATTTACGAAAACTACCCTGACCGTAAGGGTAGTTTTTGTGCTGGAATCCTTGATTTCGCACAAATAGTCACCTTCTGCGAGCTTGCTAAGGACTCGGGGGCGGTAGGTTGTCATAGCGGGAATGATAAAGTGTGCATGACGCAGGGTGATTTTCGCAAAAGTGTCGCAGTGGTAAAAACCTGAATCCAACAGGAGAAGATCATTTTTCCTGATGTGTTTTATGAGCTTTTTAATCAGTTTGTGTTCCGACGTGCATACCTTTGCGTAGACAAAACGAAGGGGGGCACGGGTGATTGGATCAAATAGGCAGCACAGCTCGACAGCAACCGGCCCCAATCCCTGTGATCCTTTGTGTGCGCCGAAACACTCCCAAAGAGAGCGAGATTCGGGTAATGCCAGAGTTGTCTTGTCGGCTGCACGCAGCCGCAACCCGTGCCAACGGGCGCGTTCTTGTTCGCAGGACTTTTGCAGCCGCGAGACCAGTGAGCCATATAACCAATTCAAGGATTCCAGGGGAAAAACGCGCACGAGCCTTGCAAAACGCGGGCACGGAAACCGACCACCGGATGCCAAGCTCTGCGGTAGCCAATCGGAGGATCTCGTAGAGGCTAAAACGATGAGTATCCAGTGAGACGGCCAACATGAGCCACAGCGTTTCAAGAGTTGCCAACTTGCGATGGCGATGCCACTCGTTTTTCAGGCGCCGCCGATTTTCCAGCATCGCCACAAGGATGGGGTCGAGCCATTGTGCAAGCATTCCCAGATCAGGTCTTGGCATGATTATCCTCCTTGGAATCGATGAGAGTAAAGGTCGCTGGAGCGCTCTGGCGGAGCAAGACCCCCTGCCGGGCTTTTTTCGCCAACGCACTGGAAAGGGTGTCCCGGTCGGTAAGACGTCCGAAGAGCTGCTGGAGTAATTGAACGAGTTCGTCGACATGCAGGGGTTTCCGTTTTTCAGTCAGTATTTGAACGGACAGGTCAACCAGCGACTGACGCCTTGTTCCCCTCCGGTGAATGGGGGCAGGCTCGGCATCAGGCTTTCCCCGCAGTTGGCGGATAGCACGCAGTTGGTAGTCAAGCTGAAGTTCAAGCACTTGAAGAAGGACTTCCTTGACATCCTCTTTTTCCATGGCAGATACCTCCCGAGAGATAATGAATGTTAATCAGTAATGATTCAGTATTACATCACATTGTACTTACATTTGTCAAGCAAAAAAAGCGGTAAAATGAAGTTACGATAGATACTTACGGAAGAAAATGAGAAATGTTGTGTCGATGGTAATTATAGGTAAGTTATTGAATTAACATAATAATACGTTAAGTTAACGGCATTAGGTCTGACCAAGTTAAGTACTTGTAATTACAGAAATACTCAAAAAGTTGTGCGCGGTAAGTATCTGAAATTACTGACTCAATAAATCCATTTGGGACCTGATTTCTTGCCATTTGCCGTCACGATCAGATGCCCAATGCCACAATAGAGAATTCCTCCTCAAATTCGCGGGCTGGCGAATGGGCGCGGACCGGATTCTGGCGATGGGCCACTGTCTGCCGGCTAATATTTTCACGCATTTTTGCCGTTTCTGGTTGACCAGTCGCAAACTGTCAAAAATATCTGATTTCTCTTGCAAACGTGCTCCCACTGCTCATAATTAAGCCACACAGCCAATACGACCACGAAAATGGAGGGTTCCAGCATGCCAAAAAAACTCATCGAGATCGCATCAGAAATCGTCCAAACCCAAGTGTCCCTCACCTCAATGACCGCCGCCGATATCGCTGCTTCCCTCCGTCAGGTTTTCAGCACGCTCCAAGAATTGGAAAAAGCTGAAACGGCTGGAATCAACATTGAAGTTACTCAGCCGGCCGCAGAGGAAGTAGCCGCAGCG
>JBELAB010000473.1:0-3220 GCA_049509275.1 Syntrophobacteraceae bacterium
AGTTGAGGAAACTGCGTTAATATCTCAGAGGTTCGAAATCAATCTTGAAAAAAGGCGGGACCTGCTCCAGCAAATAACAGCCAAGCTTGACCAGCGCATCCGGGAAGCAGAGGGCCTGTGCACCAGGCTCGATCAGCTTTCCCGGATAAACACCGACACACTTGCGGCCCGGCATTCTTCAGGTGCTGGTCCGCGCCCCCAGGGGGCCGACCAGCAGAAGGTGCTCCTGCTTGCCAGAAAGGGACTGGATGCCTCTGAAATATCTAAAAGCCTTAGAAGGCCGGTGGGAGAAGTCGAACTAATCCTGAACCTGCAGAAAATAGCTTCTTAAACAAATTAGAACGGATTGAACAATTCAGGGATTAAGGAATTAGAGTTTTAATCTCTGAATTCCTTAATTCGAAATCCCTGAATTGTTTCCATTCTTGAACCTCTAACCTAGTATGAGCGTCGGCCGCCGCCGCCACCACTGCCGCCGCGCGATCCGCCACCACCACCACCGCCGCCGCGCCGGTCCCTGCCGAAACCGCCACCGCCACCGCCAGGCGGGCGGCCTCCACCCGGACGGCTTCCACCTCCAAACGATCTGCCTCCGCGGTTCTCACGCGGCTTGGCTTCATTAACCGTAAGAGGCGACCCGCCAAATTCCTTGCCGTTCAATTCCGTTATTGCGGCCTGCGCCTGTTCCTGATTCGGCATCTCGACGAAGCCGAAGCCCCGGGACCTCCCGGTAAGATTGTCCTTGATGATCTTTGCTGAATCGACATCGCCAAAGCTCTCGAAAGCTTCACGCAATTCTTCTTCGGTGGTCTTTGCAGACAAATTCCCAACGTAAATGTTCATGTTGTCTTTTTCTCCTCTGGAAAGGATGATGCCAGGCCGAATCGAGAAACCCTATCCCCTAAAGCTCCAACTCAAGCCCATGCAAATAAATTAGTTATTCTTCACAAAATTGGAACGGGACGGCATCTACCCGAATCCACCCTGACCAACGGCGGGAATTAGCTTCCGATGAGGACCACCCTGCCGAAACAGGCCATCAATTCAGTCAACTTTCCCACAGGCATACCCATCAGTCAATAGATAAGCATGCAAGCCGCCCTTTGCCGGAAAAATTTTCCAGGGCGCTCGGGGATCGAGTGTTTGAAAGATGACTACCCGCTTGAATCTGGAGCAATTGCTTCGCTGGCATCTTCGTTGCAACAAAACGGACCGGAAGGAGAGATTCTATGAAGCTGGAATCCTATTTTACGACACTCGGGTCCCTGGAAGAGCAAAAGCGACTTGACACTATATCAAACAATATCGCTAATGCCAACAGTCCCGGATACAAAAAGGACAGCATTCATTTCAGCGATGTTCTGGGCGAGGTTTCCTACACCAGCATGTCACAGGGGCCAATCCACCAAACCGGCAACGATCTGGATATAGCTCTTTCCGGAGACGGCTTTCTGAGCGTCCAAACAGACCATGGGACGCTCTATACGCGGGCCGGAAACCTGACGCTAAATAACGCAAAGCAACTGGTTACCCAGGATGGATGGCCGGTTCTCGGAAAAAATGCGCCGATCACCATAAATAACACGGCAAATTTGCGTATCAGCGAAGACGGTCAGATTTTTGACGGAAACGACACGGTAGGCAGCATTGATATTGTGCAATTTCCGCCGGGCGTTAGTTTGAAGAAGGCGGAGAACGGGTATTTCGAACCTCAGACTGCCGGGGCCCAACCTGTACAAGCCACAAACTGCGTGGTGCGCCAGGGGTCGCTCGAAGGTGCAAATTTCAATCTAGTGGAGGAAATGGCCAGAATGGTTCAAACAATGAGGAACTACGAATCTTATCAGAAGACACTTCAAAACGGTGGAAGCCTGGACTCTCAGCTCATTTCAAAGATGTCCGGGTAAGCTTTCCTGGGTTTATTCAGGTTGAACGAGGGCCGATAACGGCCCGGAGGAGAGGAATATGAGAAGCCTTTGGACGGCGGCCACGGGAATGGCTGCCCAGCAGACCAACATGGACGTGATCGCCAACAACCTTGCGAACGCGAACACGACCGGCTTCAAGGCCAGCCGCGGCAATTTCGAGGACCTGATGTACCAGACAACCGTTCCGGCGGGAGCGCAGAACAGCGCAGGCACGACAGTCCCAACGGGCGTCCAGATCGGTATGGGAACCAAGACCTCGTCGGTCGAAAAGCTTTTCTCGCAGGGCAATTTTACCGAAACTAACAACCCGCTGGACCTGGCGATACAGGGCAACGGATTCTTCCAGGTGCTTCAGGGCACTCAGCAGGTTTATACCCGGGCCGGCAGCTTCAAGACTGACCAGAACGGAAACATAGTCGACGCTTCGGGGTATACGCTGCAGCCTCAAATCAGCATACCTAAAACGGCCGTTACGACGAGTGTGGATTCTTCCGGCGTCTTCACGGCCACAGACGCTACCGGAAAGGTGGTGCAGACGGTGCAGCTTCAACTCTACAACTTTCCAAACCCTTCCGGGCTCCAGTCCATTGGGGCAAACTATTTCATCCCGACCCCTGCTTCAGGTAACGTGACCAACGCTTTGCCCGGCGGGCCGGAAGGCATGGGAACGATTCTCGAGGGCTATCTGGAAGCCTCCAACACGAACGTGGTTAATGAAATGGTGAATATGATCCTGAGCCAGCGCGCTTATGAAGCAAATTCCAAGGTCATCAAATCGGCTGATGACATGCTGCAAATGGCAAATAACGTCGTAAAGTGATGCTGAAGGAGGGAACGGAATGCGTTCGTTCATGATTGCGCCGCTTGCCGCGCTCATTTTCCTGGTCCCGGCTTTGCCGGCGGTGATGCCCGTTGCCGGTATCGATTTGGCCTGGAGCGCTCCGGGGCCGATTAGTGAGATCCGGGTCCTGAGTAACATCACAGTGAATGACAAGGAAGTCTCTCTTGCCGAAATCTGCGATCCGGAAACGCTTCCAGGCGAATGGAAATCGATTATGGGCGGACTCAACATAGGGGATGCTCCGCCGGCCGGGTCTGAGAAGTTCATCGACCCTGGCCAGCTTCGGACATACCTGGTCAGGCTGCTCGATTCCTATAAGATCAATCCTTCGGAGGTAAAGTTCGATATTCCCGACAGAATCGTAGTCAGGCGGGAGGCGACCCGGATCACACAAGAGATGATCGAAGAGATTTTCAAAAGGTTCGTTTTTGAAAACTCGCCCTGGAAGCAG
>JBELAB010000474.1:0-2969 GCA_049509275.1 Syntrophobacteraceae bacterium
AGGCCTTCTTTTTGCCGCCCGGTCAAGAGATGATTTATGATGGTTGACCTGGATAATGAATGTTGCATCGGTTGCGGCGCATGCGCTGAGTTATGTCCGGAAGTCTTCAAAATGGACGACAGGACCGGCAAGGCCCGCATAATCATATTCGAAGTCACAGATAGAAGCTGCATCGAGGAAGCCATAACGACCTGCCCGGCAGAGTGCATATCATGGAAGGACTAGACCTCTATCCCCGGCCGCTCCCCCGTTTGCTCCAGCCATCGCTGCGGACAGTTCGTGCACGGTCTGAATAACCGGCAGGTTACGACTTGAACGCAATTCGGCATCCAAAGGTGCGTAGCCCGGATTCGGTTTCGGGAGTTAGAGCCTTCTCTGCGCGCAGGTTTGCATTTTCAAGAATAATTGAGCTTAACACAACTGTAATATTCGCGTAACAATAGGTGCATTAAGATGTGATAGATCGTTTATATAACCGTAGAAAATGTTATATTCCGTCTATCGGGACACCGCCAGCGAGGAAGACATGCGCCAGTCGAAGATTCTGGTTGTGGAAGACGATCATGATATAGCCCAGCTTCTGGCCATCACAATGAAAAAGGCTGGATTCGAGGTTGGGGTATCGGGAAACGGCTACGAAGCGGTCAACCTGATTCGCGCGCATCCGCCCGATCTTCTTATTCTGGACCTGATGATTCCGGGAATCGACGGTTTCGAGGTGTGCAAGGAAATAAAGCGCGAGCCCAAGACGGCCTCCGTGCCGATCCTGATCTTGACCGCACGCGGTGAGGAAATCGATCGCGTTATCGGCCTCGAGTTGGGGGCCGATGATTACGTGGTCAAACCCTTCAGCCCCAGGGAACTCCTTCTGCGGGTGCGAGCGATTCTACGCCGCGCAGGAAATGAATATCACCCCAAGGCGGTCTTCCAGAAATCGGGGCTGGAAATAGACTTCGAAGGCCATCGGGTCAGCCTGGAGGGGCAGGAGATCGTACTTACGGCCACGGAGTTCAAATTGCTATCCGAACTGACAAACAGCCAGGGAAAGGTCCTTAACCGGGAACAACTGCTTGACAGAGTGTGGGGATATCATTTCGAAGGATATGCACGCACTGTGGACACCCACATTCGCCGGCTCAGACAAAAGCTGCTCTCATGCGCGGACTGGATCGAGACAGTGCGGGGCGTCGGATACCGGTTTCGAGGTTGACATGCACCTGAAATTCAGACTGAGAGTCCGCCTGCTGCTCCTGTTATGGGTGATTTTTTTTCTGGCCCTTTTACTGCCCTCACTCTATTACAACAAATATCTCAAAGATGAAATCCTGTCGGAAACCGAGGCCAGGGCTTCAAGAGAACTCACCCTGATAAAAGATCTGATCGGGCGGGAAGAGTTTCATGGTCCCGAGCAGTTGAACGCCTGGCTCCGCAAGGTCTCCGATCCCTTGAACGTGCGCATAACCTACGTGGCCGAAGGGGGCCGGGTTATCGCGGATACCTACGTGCCTTTCGACCAGACCTCCAGCCTGGAAAACCACGCTAGACGCCCGGAAATCGCTGAAGCATACAGCCGGCCCACGGGGTCAAGCTTAAGGTACAGCGATGAACTGAACACCGACCTGCTCTACGTTGCGCAAAAAATCGAGGGCCGGGGAAAAATTCCAGGCGGCGTTCTGCGAGTGGCCTTTCCTCTATCAGGTATATTTTATTCGCTGGGCAACGTCGCTATCGTCCAATACCTGATAATCCTCACCGGCTTCATAGCCTTTGCGTTAATAAGCCTTGGCCTTATGGTGAGCGCAAGCCGTTCGGTCAGCCTCCTTGCGAGCGCAGCCGATTCAATTGGGCATGGGGACGTGAAGGTCCTGCCGCAGTTTCACCACGGCCATTACTTTTATCCCCTCGCAAAATCGATCAGAGAAAATGCCGAGCGAGTTGAATCCTACATTCAAACGATTACGGAACAAAAATTTCAATTAGAGAGCATTTTGGGCGGTATCGAGGAAGGCATACTGCTGCTCAATTCCGCAGGCAGGATCGATTCATCGAACCGCGCAGCCAGGAGCATGTTCTCCTCGATTCCTGAACTCAAAGGGCGCAGGCCCCTCGAGGTGATACGAAGCCCTGAAATCCAGGCGGCCTGTAACCGGGTCCTGGAAAACGAAATCCATTCCTATCACAGCGAGGTCAGCTTTGGGTCCGATCGGTTCTACCATGTTCATATAGTCCGCATAGAGCAATCGAAGGGCCAATTCGGGGCGATCATAGCCCTCCACGATATCTCGGAGTTAAAAAGGCTCGAAACAGTACGGCGCGATTTTGTCGCAAACGCCTCCCATGAACTGCGCACGCCGCTGACTTCCATCAAAGGTTATACGGAAGTTCTCATGTCGGAGGACGATCCGGAGGTGCGCAGTCCATGCCTTGAAGTCATTTTCAAAAACGCGAATCATATGATCAAAATAGTAAATGACCTTCTTCAGCTTGCAAAAGTTGAAGACTACAATACCATTATGGACATCAGACCGGTTAAGGCCGATGAGGTACTGATCGAAGCATGGAAAGCGTGTGCGCCCGTTGCGGAACAAAGAAGCGTATCTCTGCAGAACGATCTCCCACCGGATGGACCAATGGTGCAGGGAGATTTCGATCAACTGGTCCAGGTCTTTCGCAACCTGCTGGAAAATGCCGTAAAATACAGTCCCCTAGGAGCAAAGGTAGAAGTTTTCTCACTGGGGCAAAACGGTAAAGTAACAATAGGGGTGAGCGATAGTGGGCCGGGTATCCCCAGGAAGGACCAGCAGAGGATATTCGAACGATTCTTCCGCGTTGAAAGATACCGGGGTAAAGAGTCGGGCAGCACCGGACTGGGGCTGGCAATTTGCCGGCATATCGTAAGGGCCCATGGAGGCACGATATGGGTTGAAAGCCCCCGAAAAGGCATGTCTTCAGGATCGACCTTTTTTTTC
>JBELAB010000475.1:0-3409 GCA_049509275.1 Syntrophobacteraceae bacterium
CGGCCCTTAACGGGGTGCTCGGTCAAATGGATGTCAAGGTAATAAGTCTGAAGGTCGAAAACCAGGCTGATACCTCAAGCGTCTGTCACCTGCGAATAGAGGTGAGAGACTCCAGGCACCTCCAGCGAGTAATGTCCGCCCTTAGGAACGAAAGAGGTGTCCACAAGGTCCACAGGTCTATGGAATGATCACAGACAGAGAAACTAAACATGCATTTATAGTTACACTGTTTTGTGATCATTCCATGGACCTGTGGACTTTGTAGACGCCTCTTTCGTTCCCGAGGGCAGACATTACTCGCTGGAGGTGCCTGGAGTCTCTCACCTCTATTCGCAGGTGACAGACGCTTGAGGTATCCGCCTGGTTCTCGACCTTCAGACTTATTACCTTGACATCCATTTGACCGAGCACCCCGTTAAGGGCCGCGAGGATACCTCTCTCCCCGGAGTGGATGATGTGGATATCTACGGGAAAAAACTGTTCTTTCCCCGAATTCCACTGCACATCTATCTTTCTGCCTTCGTCGCTCCCTCTTTCGAGGTTTTTGCATGAAAGCCGATGCACTGTAATCCCGCGGCCCCTGGTTATGTATCCCATGACTGGCTCTCCGGGAACGGGATTACAGCATTGAGCCATTCGGATCAAAATGTCTTCGAGCCCTTCCACCTTAATTCCGTCTTTTGAAGCTACCGGCTTCCGCTTCTCGACGAGGATCTCCTCCCGGGAGTGTTCCTCTTCGGGCGGAAGTATCGTCAGTTTACCGATTACCTGCTTTGCCGTAACCTTGTGATAGCCAATGCCGGCGAGAAGATCATCGACACTTTTTAAGGAAAAGGCCTTTGCCGCTTCGGCGAGCTGAGGTGAATTAAGGTAGTTGTTGAAATTCAAACCCTTCTTTCTGAATTCCCTTTCGCAGATTTCTCTGCCCTGAGAGATCGAACGCTCTCTTTCCTCGGTTTTGAACCAATGCTTGATGCGGCTTATCGCCTTGGGGGACTTGACCTGTTTCAGCCAGTCTTTGCTGGGCCGATGATTGGCGGAGGTGAGCACTTCAACCGTATCGCCGTTCAGCAGTTCATACCTCAGGGGCGCCAATTTCCCGTTGACTCTTGCACCGACACACCTGTGCCCAACTTCCGTATGTACCTCGTAAGCAAAGTCGACCGGCGTGGACCCTTTCGGAAAAGCTTTGACATCCCCATTGGGCGTGAAGACGTAAACCTCATCGGGGTAGAAATCGACTTTCAATGCCTCAATGACGGATTTGGGATCGCTCCAGTCCCTGCTCAATTCCATGATCTGGCGGAACCACGAAAAGCGCTGAGTCTCCTGTTGGTCGATTTCGGTAACCGGCTTTCCTTCCTTGTAGAGCCAGTGAGCGGCAATACCTTGATTTGCGATCCGGTCCATCTCTTCGGTCCGAATCTGCACTTCCATGCGTTCTCCGTAAGGGCCGATGACAGTTGTATGGAGCGACTGATACATGTTGGACTTCGGCCTTGCGATATAGTCCTTATACCTGCCTTCCACCGGGGCCCACAGTGCGTGGACAAGAGCGAGCGTTTCATAGGAGGACTTGACCGAATCCACTATGATCCGGAATGCGATCAGGTCATAGATGCGCGTCATATCCAGCTTCTGTCGCTCCATCTTCTGATAGATGCTGTAGATATGTTTTGGACGGCCGCGTATACGGCCTTTAAGCCCAAATTCCGCCATCCGCGCCTCGAGTATCTGCTCCACCTCTCTAATGTAGCGAATCCGGTCCTCTTCGGTTTTAGCAAGCCCCGTATATATTTCCTCATAGGCTTTGGGATGAAGACACCTGAAGGAGAGGTTTTCCAGTTCCTGCTTCATCCAGTCGATACCGAGCCTGCCCGCAAGCGGCGCGTAGATATCAAGAGTTTCCTGGGCGAAATTGACGCCAAATCCATCCGTCCGGCAGGATGTTCCTCTAATGCCGTCAAGCCGGTCTGCGAGCTTGACGAGGACCACCCGGACGTCCCGCGAAATCGCCATAATCATCTTGCGGATATATTCGGCCTGACGTTCTTTTCGGCTGCTGAAGACGATTTGGGTCAACTTCGTAACGCCCTGTACTATCAGGGTAACCCCTGGACCGAACATCTCAGGGAGATCTTCCGAGGTAATGTATTCTTTTTCCAGGGAATCGTGAAGCAGGCCGGCAGCGACACTCTCTTCATCGAGGCGCATCCCTGCGAGAATCGACGCAACTGCTAGTGGATGATCCAGATAAGATTCACCGGACAGGGAGCTTTTACCTCTGTAAGCTTTGGAGACAAAAACATAGGCTTTTTCCAGGAGCTGGACATTCGCCCTGGGAAGGTAATCCAGCATGAGATCCAATAATTCAAAGAAGCGCAACCAACGCCTCCTAAATGCAGGAGCGAGAAGCCGGAAGCGTGAAGAATTCCGGCTCCCTGCTTCTCGCTTCCCGCTACCTGTCTCTAATTTTCTCGCCTGTCATCCGCTCTAACTCTGTCAACAGCCGTTCGAGCAGCTCCGACTCGGGGACCTTTTCCACCCGTTTGCCCTTCTTGAACAGGATGCCGCTCCCTCTTCCGCCCGCGATGCCCACGTCGGCCTCTTTGGCCTCACCGGGGCCGTTCACCACGCATCCCATTATGGCAACCCTAAGCGGGGTCTTGACATTCTTCAGCAATGCCTCCGCCTTTTGGACCATCGGGATAAGGTCTATCTCCGTACGCCCGCAGGTAGGACAGCTCACAAGCTCCACTCCCCTCTGCCGCAGCTTCAACGCCCTCAAAATCGACCAGGCGACAAACATCTCCTCTTCCGGCTCGGCGGTAAGAGAAACCCTCAGCGTATCCCCGATTCCCTCGAGCAGCAAAAAACCAACCCCGAGGGCCGATTTTATGGCGCCGCTCACTAGCGTCCCGGCTTCCGTCACTCCGAGGTGAAAAGGGTAGTCTGTTTTTTTGGCGAGGAGCCTGTAAGACTCGATCGTTGTGATCACGTCGCTCGATTTGAGCGATATCTTTATCAGCCCGAAATCGTTGTCTTCAAAAAACCGGATGTGCCGCAGAGCGCTCTCGACCATGGCCTCGTGGGTGGGATGCCCGTATTTGGCCAGAAGGTCCTTTTCCACTGATCCGCTGTTTACGCCGATGCGCACGGGGATCTTCCGCTCCCTGGCCAGATCTATGACTCTTTTCACTTTCTCGGGACCGCCGATATTTCCCGGGTTGATGCGAATAGCGTCCGCACCAGCGCGCATGGCCCTGATCGCCAGGCGGTAGTCGAAGTGTATGTCAGCGATTATCGGAATTCGAATCGATTTCTTTATCATCGCCAAAACGTCGGCTGCCTGTTCATCAGGAATCGCAACCCTTATAATTTCACACCCTGCCTCCTCGAGCCTTCTTAT
>JBELAB010000476.1:0-3336 GCA_049509275.1 Syntrophobacteraceae bacterium
TTCGACCCGGCGCCCCTGGTGGAAGGGCGGGAAGGAAAGGTTCGCGAAGTCTCGACCGTTCCGTTTTCGGCAGTCACGGTCATCAGTCGCACCGCCAAGGCGCGTGAGGCTGTAGATATAACGGAAGCAAAGATCATCGTCTCCGTTGGCCGTGGTTTCGAAAAAAAGGAAGATCTCAAGCTGGCTCGGGACCTTGCGGATGTCCTGGGGGGTGAGGTGGGTTGTTCCAGGCCTATTGCCGAAGAACTGCGATGGCTTCCCGAGGATGTGTACATGGGCATATCCGGAAAGAAGGTCAAGCCGGACCTCTATATCGGCGTCGGGGTTTCCGGGCAGATTCAACATGTGACCGGTATTCGCGACAGTAAGATTATCTTCGCCATTAATCGCGATGAGAGCGCCCCCATTTTTGAAGCCGCCGACTACGGGATAGTGGGTGATCTCTATCAGGTTGTCCCGATACTGATCGAAGAACTGAAAAAAGCTCTGAACAAATAAGACCATGGGTTTTTGATATGGCAGAGGAAAAAGTCACTGCGATTATAGTAGGCGCTGGTCCCGCCGGCAGTACGGCTGCTTATCTTTTGGCCAAAGAGGGCCACGACGTGGTCCTGGTCGAAAGGGGAACGGCGCCCGGCAGCAAGAACATGTATGGCGGCCGCATGTATAGTCACGCTCTTAACCGCATCATGCCGGGGTTTTGGGAAGAAGCCCCGGTTGAGCGGCCCATCGCCCAGGAGACCATTACATTTCTGAACGGCGATCAAAGCGTTTCGATCAGTTGCAGTAATATGAGCTGGGCTGCCGACCCGTATCATTCCTTTACGCTGTTGAGGGCGGAATTCGACGCCTGGCTTGCAGCCAAGGCTGAGGAGGCCGGCGCGCTGCTCGCCTGCGGCATACGCGTTGACGAGCTGCTGATCGACGGCGGAAAGGTCATCGGCATACGGGCCGGCGAGGACGAAATGCTGGCGGATGTGGTAATCGCGGCAGATGGGGTCAACTCGATACTGGCCCAAAAGGCAGGCTGGGCAAAGATGTTTGCACCGCGCCAGGTGGCCACGGGGGTCAAGCAGATCGTCGAACTGCCGGCGGAAACGATCAGCCAGCGGTTTCAACTCGAGGGCAATAACGGCGCGGCCCGGCTGTTCGTGGGCGACTGCTCCAATGGTATGCAGGGAGGCGGTTTTCTTTATACTAATAAAAGCAGCATCTCTCTGGGACTGGTCATCAATGTGGGGGAACTCCAACGCTGCCAGGTAAAGCTCTGCGACATCATGGAGGATTTTAGAAGCAATCCCCACATTGCCCCTTTGATCGAAGGCGGAGAAGTGGCTGAATATTCTGCTCACCTGGTGCCTGAGGCCGGTTTGGCCATGATGCCGCAGCTATATGGCGACGGGATGCTTGTGGCGGGCGATGCTGCGGGATTTGTTCTCAACCTCGGCTATACGGTACGCGGAATGGATTTTGCCATCGCGTCCGGTGAGGCTGCCGCCAGGACCGTTATGGAGGCCAAAGCCCGCAATGACTTTTCTCGGCAGGGACTCAGCCGATATCTGGATTTGTTGAAACAGAGCTTTGTTATAAGAGATCTTGAGGCATATCGGAAGGCGCCGGAATTCCTGGAAAATGAACGCATGTTCAAAGCGTATCCCAAGCTTGTTACGGGCCTTGCGGGCAAGTTGTTCACGGTCGACGGCGCCCCGCCTGTCCATCTCATGAAGATGGTTCTCGGCCAGATAAAGCAAAGCGGTATAAGCCTGATCCAATTGGCCCGCGATGGCTGGAAAGGAGCGAGAAACCTTTGAAGAGGCTTACTATCGAACAATTGTTGGGTGTGAACAAGTTTGTCGTCGACGATGATCAGGCGCATATCAAGGTGAACAAGGAGATCTGCTCGACCTGCCAGCCCAAACCATGCACATTCGCGTGTCCGGCAAGCCTTTTTTCCATAAAGGACGAAGAACTGAGCTTTGATTACGCGGGATGCCTGGAGTGTGGAACATGCCGGGTAGTGTGTCCCAATGCAGGGGTCGCGATCGAATGGCAATATCCCCGTGGCGGATTCGGAGTCCACTACCGTTACGGCTAAGACCTGCCGTGGGAAGCGAAGAGCAGGAAGCGGGAATGAAGATTGCCGCGAAAATCTTTTTTTGGCTGACGGCAGCCATTTCGTTTCTGCTTGCGGCGCCTCAATTGCCGGCTGCACCCGAACTTGCCGGCGGGGCCGACATTCTCACCGGAACAGTAACCGTTGAAAGGGCCGGCAGGCAGGAGTCCCTCAAGGCCGGCGATCCCGTGTTCATTAAAGACAGGATATTCACCGGCGCAGGCAGTTCCGCCGAAATCGTCCTTATCGATCGGAGCAGGATGAAACTCGCCGCAGACACCAGTCTGGAAATTGCCGGGTACGTGTACAATCGCTCCGAAAAAATCAGGCAGGGACTCATTTCGCTGACATACGGCAAAGCCCGGTTTGCCGTCCGGGATCTCCAGGAATTCAATGACAGGCGGTTTCGCGTTCAAACCGGGACAGCCGTCGTAGGGAGCCTCGATACCGGCTTCATCGTTGCGTATGACCGGGAACTGCCCAGGGACGAAGTTTGCCGGCAGGGGCTGGCCACTGCGCTATGCCTTGAAAATTCCATCATTGTGTTCAGCTCTGAATTTCCGGGTAAACCAGCGCTTCTTACCGCCAATATGATGAGCCAGGTATGCGGGCCGAACTTGCCCGCCCCGCCCCGTTTTGCCACTCCCGCCGAATTGGCTCGAATACTGGCCGGCCTCGATCTGATCGGAAACACAAAGATCACGGCGCCCGGACCAAAGGGAAATCCTGCCGGCTGTCCGCCGAAATAGGCAAAATCAGGTCTGGATGAATCCGATGGCTTGCACGGCAAAGCCGATGCCGGAAGGCAACATATCAAACGGACTTGTCAATGAAATCCCGTTCATTTCACATGACTGCCAACGGGCATAAACATTGACTGTATCTCGAACGGATCGGCTATTTCGAGTTCGTAGCGGAATTCGAGTTTTTTTGTTCCCTGTTCGTTGACGTACTCCGCGATTTCAAGATTTATGTCTGCGGGGGAGTCCACTCCGTTGTTGCCGCTCCAATCGCCTGGGTTTCCTTTATGGTCGAGCCTTTTGGCGGCCAACGTTGCGATCCTGCTGCTGGAGGTCCGGCGCTGTTCCCTCGTCGAGGTGCGCATTTGGGCCTGTTTCCCGACGAAACTCGACATCATAGTACGCCTCGAAGATTTCACTGATCGACTTGGTGTCCGGCAGCACATAGACGATGCCGTAAGTCCCAATAAAAGCCGGCCTCAC
>JBELAB010000477.1:0-3937 GCA_049509275.1 Syntrophobacteraceae bacterium
CCCTTGAGAAACTGGGGCGCCAAAATATTCGCCGTTTTCGAATCATTTCTTTACCGAATCGCCACAAACCGGACTCTTTCGGATTTGGCAAGGAGGGTTGAGGTCCCGATACCCGATTCTGCTCTCTTAATTTTTCCGGTGAGCACCTTTATTGTAACGCATGAATACCCCGACAATGCATACCATGGGATCTTTGCGGCCGTTCACAGATTGCCTCTGCCGGTATTCCCCGCCAAGCTCCATTCATGCCGGCCAATCAAGTCGTTTGAGTGCTACTTTGCTTCTATTTTGAACCCGACAAGCTTCCAAGAGACCCCTTCATAGATGTACTTTTGCTCGAAATAAACCTGGCTACTTTTTGTCGGATAGTATCCCGAAAGCGCCAGTACGCCGTTGTCATCAACTGCAGGTCCATTCCCCATGATGGGATCCAAGTTCTCCAATACAGGCCAGTTTACACCCGAGCCAATGATTGCCTTGAATGCCTGATTAAGTTCTTCCGTGGTGATTTGTTTCTGCCACAACCGCGACAAAGTGCTGCGAAAGTGTTCCATGTTCTTATTCTGTAAGGAAACAATGAAGTCATGCATGGATTGTTTTACCAGAGCGATTTGTTCGGCCTTTCCGGGAATGGCCGGCGAAGAACTCTCAGACTGTAGTCCTGCTGCCGGTTTCTGGATGGCGTATATTTTCCAGCCGCCGTTTTCCTTTACGAACGTCATTTTAATTGGGACCACGCCACCGGTTTCCGTCGTGATCGAGCCTTCCAGCTCACCACGGTTGCCGCTGATTTTACGATTTGACCAACTGGATTCTTTGAAATTCAAGATTGCTGAGTTTGAAAGGAAGTCCACAAGCACTTTTTCGTCTGTGGTTTTCTTGAAGTCTTCAGAGAGATAGCTGCGCGCCTTCGCAAAGTCTTTTTGTTTTACTGCTTTGAAGAAGTCATTGGCGGTATTTACCATTCCCGCCGTAAAGTAAAAAACCGCTGCAATAGCCAAGGCGATGACCGCTACAACCCCAAGTAGGATCTTCATCCACTTTTTCATTTGACCACACCTCATCGTATTATGCCCAACCTGGATTATACTATACGTATAGTACCGAAATCACATCAATAATCAAGAGGTATTTTATGGACAGGCATTGGGTAATACCGCTTATAGTCACTAATGAAATCTTATGTTTCATTGTGTTCGTAGGAAGTTTACAGTCAATAATGAATGCTAAAGTTTCTTATTTGATAGGATATATCTAGGAATTAGCAGTCAAGACTAAAAACCGAGGTGAATTCAACGAGCCGACGAAAGCGATTTCGCAAGAGATGCAAGGATCTATACCGCATGTGGCAACAGGTCCTTTTAAGGTCATCCCGGCGAGCACCTGTGCTGTAACGCATGAATACCCCGACAATGGATACCATGGGACCTTTGCGGCCGTTCACGGATTGCCTCTGCCGGTATTCCCCGCAGAGCATCTTCCTGCCGGTCTTTCAGCTTCTGCGGCATACCTCGGCAAATCTGTGAATGAAGTGCTTAGTTCCCTGCCCTGTCCGGAAAAACATCGTAAACATAGTCGTACGCGGGCAAGGCCTTCCTGCCAAGCTTGCCTGCTTCCACCCGTTCCACGATTTCTTCCCGGGAGAGATCGAAGATCGCCTCCAGGATCTGCGCGCGCTCCTGCTCGCTCGCTTCCGCTACGACGAACAGCACCCGGGCGCTGTGCTGGATGTAGCGCGGCGAAACCAGTTGCCGTTTCAAAAGTTCCATAATGACCGGCGCTTTACGGCGGTCGAAACGGCCCGGATCGCCGCGGCGGTCCAATTCGGCGAAGAATTCCGCTGTCCATTCGTTGTGATAATAGCATACCTTGTCGAACAACTCGCGGGTAAAGCGGGTCCCGGCCTTGATCAGGAGATCGTTGACCACCGGTTCGACGCCATCTTCCGTGAGCGCCGGCCGCTTGAGCCAGCCATCCCTGGTGATGGCGGCCTGGCGCCGGACAAGCGTCCACAGCCACGAAACACCGATTCGGTACGTTGCAAGATCGTTCATGAACCGCAGCTTAAGCTCGTAATCGTCGATCGCCGCCGCGAAGTTGCCGTTAAGAATTTGAAAACCGTAGTTAGCAGCCATGTAGAACGCATGCTGGATGCGCTCAATGGTCACATCACCCTTCGGCACCGCATAGATGGATTCCCATAGTTCCGCAGTGAAAAGTTTTTCCGGTGAATCCAGCGCGTCCCGAGTGATGACCCAGGGCGTAATCCTGCCCTGCGCATTCAATAAGCCGCGGGATTGCAGCAGTTGCCGCTCTTCGTCGCTAAGACCGCTTGCCACCGTCGGTATTGGCTTGCCTTTTACGTCTACGGTTTCCCGAGGCGCATCGAGAATGGACTGAAGCTGCGCCACAGGCGCCCGCAACGGCGTATTGCCGGCGGCAACGTAAGCCTCTTCGGGGCTCGCGACCCAGCTCTGCCGGTAAGTATCGTAGAGCCTGCCTTTCACCCGGCCGGCAAGGACGTCGTCCAGCGTGGGGTCCTGCCCTACGGGCAACGGCCGGTCAGGCACGAAGATCAGGCCCAGAATGCGCTCGCGCAGCTTGTCCGTGGCTATCCCACGCAGCGCCGTCGGGTTGTACCGCGAACGTCCATACACGTCGCTCGGCGGGTAAATCATTACCGCGGCCATTCCGCCGATAGGCGCCGCCGTACTTAGTTCATTATTTTTCATGCCGGACATCAGCATCATCAGGGCGTTATAACGTTGATAGGCAATCATGTTCGGCGAGGCCATGCCGATGGATTGCGGATCTGGAAACACCCCCTGCGGATCGTCCTTCCACATCTCGATCAGGCTGCCAAGGTAATCCCAGCGGCCGACGTTGGTTCCCAGCAGACGGCGCCGCAAGACCCAGGCAATCGCCGCAAGGGAGCGCCCGGCATTTCCTTCTTCATACAGCATCTTGATCTTGAGAGTGCCCGGCGGAAGACCTATGACTTCCTCAATCCGCGCCAGCAGCTTCTCTACGATTGCGGCTTCCCGCGGAGTCTGAATCTTCGGGATGTAGTAGTAGACGCCCGTGCCCGCGCTCTTGAGCGAATCGTAATTATCGAGCGCCCATATAACGGCAACGGCAATGATGCCCGGCGCCGGTTGACCATCGACCCTGATGTGGTCATAGCTCACGTGGATGCTCGGAGGTCGAACAAACCGGGTCGGCCAGCTCTCTGGCGGCTTATCGATCTTGTAAGTGCGCTTTTTCCCTTTCTTGGTCACCTCGTAAACGCGGCCGGCCCAGAGGCCGCCGAAGATATCCCGGGCATTTTTCAGGGCGGCAAACACACCTACCGGCCGATCGGCGGGCGCGCCGTCCGGCTGAAAGTGTTTCGGCGACGCGTCCTCGAAGTCCGGCATATTCATGGGAGCCGGACTATTAAGGGCATTGAACGCCATGTCCAGCGGATGCCACGGCCCGGTGAGTTCCAACCCCGGATTCATCAATGGATGAGCGTCCTTCGGGATGGGCGCCTCGTCGTTAAGGCGCCAGCGCCACTCGCTCTCCCGGCCTAAAAAGTTATCGATCAGGCCCTGCACGATCTGACGAAAGGTCCAGGACCGGCCCGTAACGGGATCCGGGAACGTGTCGTCCCATTTCGGCCAGGCATATTTTTTGACGGCCGGTTCGGGGGAGTTTAACAGCGCGCGGCGCGCAGTCAGCGCGGCAGCGATCTCGGGATTCAACTCGCGGGTAAGCGCGGCGATCGTGTGTTCCACATTGACTTCTCGCCCGTTCACCCTTTTGGTCCCGAAAAGTTCCGGGAATTTCCGCAGAATGTCTTCACGAATCATGACCCGTCGTCCTTTAATTCAATCATTTGCCTACGGGATGAGGGCCATCGTATCCTGAGGTACAACGCCCGGGACCACGTATGCCT
>JBELAB010000478.1:0-3902 GCA_049509275.1 Syntrophobacteraceae bacterium
GACGCAGTCACTTCCCCGCTCTTTTCGATTACTTCAATCTTGAACGCAAACTAGTATAAATTGCATTGACAAAATACAAGGCAGAAAGCCCTGTTCCAATATCGCGTGACCACGCGGCAGTTTGAGTGGGCCGCGTGAGCCAGGGAGTTGATTGTTGGGGCTGACTTCAGTTTGTTGCTGAGGCTCATTTGCACCATTAACAATGTAAACAATTAATGATCCGGAACACTAATTTATCTTTTATATTTAGAAATTGAGCCCTCATCCTAGGGATCCAATTCAACTGCCGTGCGATAATGCGTGCTCTGGTACTGACGAAGATTTCAGCACTGTAGCACACTTTCCGCTGACCACCAAATGATTCCTTGAAAGCATTGATACGCAACTTCTCAACGTCTAGCTTGCCATCATACCATCCGCCAAAGTCATAAGTACGATAGCCAATGGTTTTGAAACGAATTATGTTTTCCCAGTGGAGCAGTCGGTTTGCTCGTCCCACCATGCGTGAGAGAGCACTGGTGTTGTCTCGGAAGGAGGAAACGGAGTATAATTGCCTAACACTATTGAGCCCAAGGACATGGGCATGGAAAACAAGCTCACCCTCAAGATCGTTAGAAGCGCAGGAAAGATCGAAGGTCTTGGCACCTACAAGCCTTTGCACATACTCCCAGGGCAGTCTGGGTAGCCCCTTCTTCTGTCGCCCCAGCACGTCGTAAGCAGATCTGAACCGAGAGAGGAAGGATGGCTCAATTCCGTCCCATATTTCGCACTTAATACCATCTTTTTCTCTCGCACGGCGTATTTCGTAACGTGTGTTTTTATTAATAAGGCCCCATATATCTTGTTCGTTTTGTGTCAAATCCATAATAAGAGTATATACTGGCGTTGAGATCACGCTTCTGGCCGGGAAAGGAGCTTGGTGAATACGGATAATGTCTGCCGTAATGTTTTCGGTTGGTTCATCCAACCAGACTTCAGCAATCGTAAACCCATATTTACGGTACATTAGCACGGATTGGTTACCTCCGGACTTTGACACTTTCCTTTGTCGGTTCTGGATGTATGAATCACGAGTTCCTTCAGAATGTTATTTTGTATTGCTGTCTCCATAATTCCAGGAGCATGAGCGCAAACAGTCTCTCGCTGTTTGAGTATCCACGGGCCTCGTTGTCGAGGAGTTCCTGAACAAAAGGGCGGTTAAATGGAGTTCCCGAAGAATCCAAAAGGACCTGCCGAAAATAGTCATTCCACTCAGGGTCTCTCAACCAGGATGACAGAGGGATCGAGAATCCCCGCTTGCGCTCCAGGTCAAAGCCTCGCGGTAATAGTTTCGCCGCCAAAAGCTTCGGTAGAATCTTTCGGCTTTTTAAAGTTGCCTTCAAATGGGAAGGCACTTTGTGAAAAGCGAATTCAATGATCCGATAGTCCAGGAATGGCGCCCTCACCTCCAGCGAATTGAGCATGCTGGCGCGATCCACCTTTACAAGTATGTCCTCAGGCAGGTAGTTTTCGAAGTCCATTCGCGTAGCGCGCTGCAGCATGTCGCCAGGACCAGGATCATGCCTTGCTCGAATACGTTCAGCAGATCCTGCACCGGCACTTTGCGAGATGAAATCCGCCTTTAGCAGGGAGAGCCTTGCGTCCACGTCGAAATATGGAGAAAGCAGCGGCGTGCCAACGTCCAGATTGGTTCCGAGAGCCTGGAGCGCGTTGCGGCCCTTTGCCCCCAATGGTAGCAGTTTCGTTGCCAGCCCTGCAATCGCCTCTCGCAAAAAACCAGGGGTCCATCCAAGATTCTTTCTTATCCAGAGCAGGACATTGTAATGCGCATACCCCCCAAAGAGTTCGTCCCCGCCATCGCCTCCCATGGCGACGGTACAATGTTGCCGGACCAGCTTACTTACCAGGTAGGTCGGGATCATAGACGAGTCGGCTATGGGTTCGTCATATTGAAACGCCAGCATGGGTAGTAACTGTATTGTCGATGACTCTGCTTCCAGCTCCATGTGCTCCGTGCCGAAGTAGCGGGAGATCAACCGGGCATGTTTGGTTTCATCGTAATGTGGATAACCTGGAAATCTAATGGTGTATGTTTTCACGCTTGCTGCTGTCCGAGCTGCCATAGCGGTGATCAGGCTGGAATCGATCCCTCCACTGAGTAGGATACCAACAGGAACGTCTGCCACCAGTTGACGCCGCACGGCATCCTCCAGCAGATGTTCCAGTTCCTCTTGTAGTGTGGCCTCATTTGCAGCCTGGGCATCGTATTGCCCCTCCGGCGGAGCAGGCAACTTCCAGTAACGCCAGAACCTTAGTTGTCCGTTGTGCAGATCGAAGGTGAGTGCATGCGCTGGAGGAAGTTTCTTTACACCATCGAGAATACAGTATTCGCCCGGCACGAAGCCGAAAGCTAAGTAGCAGTCGAGCGCTTCTGGATTGATGCGGCGTGGAAAAGCCGGGTCAGCCATCAGAGCTTTGAGCTCTGAGGCAAAAGCAAAGGTCTCGTTTGCCAGCCGATAGAATAGCGGCTTTTCGCCGGCTCTGTCCCGGGCGATGAAAAGCCGCCTCTGTGCGTGGTCATACAGAGCAAAGGCGAACATGCCGTTAAAATGGTGCAGGCATTCCACGCCCCATTCATGGTAGGCAGCGAGGATAACTTCTGTGTCGCTCTCAGAGCGAAAGCGATGCCCACGGTTCTGCAACGTGGAGCGAAGCTCCTTGAAATTGTAAATCTCCCCATTGAAAACTATGCAAAGATCGCCGCTCTCATCGGACATAGGCTGATGACCGGCCGGCGACAGATCGATTATCGCCAGTCGGCGGTGAGCCAAGCCCACGACACCATCAGGTGACCACCATGTCCCGGCGTCGTCAGGTCCACGATGAGTCAGGGTATCACATTGGGTGACCAACCGATCACGACTGCCGATCGGCAATCGGGATGCTACGCCAACAATGCCACACATAGATTCAGACTATCTTTTTGAAAAAACGTATACTGGGCCGTAGGAGTCGAACACATCAAAACCTACTCGCTTCTGGAGAAATTCTATTAGTATTCTGAAGTCAGAGTGCTCTACCTTCTGCTTTAGATTATTGGAAATCAGCCAAAACCATACAACTTCGCAATCGAAGATGCAAGTGAGAGGTCAATGAGACTGGTTTTTGCAATTGCAGGACACACCTGGTCCCTCTCTGCTTGTCACCAACTGCGCACATGCGGCTTGCCCTCTCCCCTGACGAAGTTGGCCATAATATTAGATGGTTAGAATGAATACAGTATAATTTTCAGGCATGCTCGCGCATAATCCAGGGTCAATCCATTTTCTTTTTTATTCCCATGGTTTCCCGAACATCCTGCCGAGCAATTGCCGGCCGACCTTCACTTCTTCTATTCTAAAGAGCCAAGCCAGACAAATATAGCATGCGGTCACGAACAGACCCGATATCGTCAGGCCAAGGAATCGATTGAGTTCCAAAAATCCCAGGTACTTTCTAAAAACCAATCCCATAGCGAACATACATGCCGAAGCGGTCGCTATTTTGAACAACTGCGCGAACGTATCGGAAAGGTCGGTTACGTGGAGCCTTCTCTTGAGCAAGACAAAAAAGACGCTGCAGACAATTCCCAGCGTCACGGACGTCGAGAGAGCGATTCCCTTCACACCGAAAATGCGCATAAAGACGAAATTGAACAGTATATTGAGGACCATCGTCAGGCAGCCCAGGTAGAGCAGCAGCCTGGTGTCTTTCAAAGCGCAGAAGAAAATTCCGTTGATAAATGCATAGGCGGCAAAAAATAGCCCTATGTTGTAAAAAACCAGGGCCTGGGCCGTCTGTTGTGTAGCGTGGGCATCGAACGCTCCACGCTGTAGGAGAAGAGCCACAATGTCCGAAGAAAA
>JBELAB010000048.1:0-11063 GCA_049509275.1 Syntrophobacteraceae bacterium
GCGGGACCAGGAACATGAAAATCAGCCCCAGGACGAACAGTGCCTCCAGTGACAGCAGGGCTATGCGCGGGTTGTTTGTCCGGCTGGATATGGTCCCGTAGAGCAGGGGGCCGAAGATCGCGGCTATCTTGGTGCTGAAAGTCATAAATCCGAAAAACTCCGCTTTCTTTCCTTCCGGGGCCTCGATCGCCATGTAGCTCCGTGCTGTTGCCTGCGTCCCGCCCAGGACCAACCCGGCGCAAACCGAAAGGGCGTAGAAGGCGGAGACGCCGTCAAAGGCGATTATTCCCAGCAGGGCCAATATCCAAATCATGATCGTGATGACGATCGTGCGCAGTATTCCGATGCGATTGGCGATCAGTCCGGCTGCCGCCGCCCCGGCTGCGGCGGATAGCTGAATCAGCATGAGGAGAAAAAAATTCTGCTTTACGGTGAAGTGCAGAGTGTAAACGGTATAGGAGGAGAAAAAGACGATTACGGTCGATATGGCGTCGCTCACGAAAAAATATGCAATGAGAAATATGAAGATGTTTTTAAACGAGCGAATTTCCCGGAAAGTCTGAACGAGCCTGGAGAAGCCTTCACTTATAGCCGCCCATCGCGTCGTGTTTGCTTCCGGCGAGTCTTTGAAGACGATGAAAGAGGGCAGGGCGAAAATCGCGTAAACCGCCCCGGCCAGCAGTAGGATCGATTTGCCCCCGGCTACGTTCGGGACCATGAAGGCCATGCAAACCAGGGCCGTAAGCCCGCCGATATAGCCCAGCCCCCAGCCGATTCCCGATAACTTCTCGATGGAACCAGGACCGGCTATCTCCGGAAGGAAAGCATTGTAGAAAGTCATGGCCAGCGTGTAGCCCACATATCCGGCGCTGACCAGAAATACCGCCCACGCTTTTTGGCCCGGCCCTGTGAAATAGAGACAAAAGACGCTCAGTATGGATATTCCGGCGAACGCCGCCATGAAGCTCTTTTTATTTCCACTTGCGTCGGCGGCTGCCCCCAAAAGCGGCGAAAGGAGGACCGAAACCGCCATGGCCGTAGATATGGATACACCCCACAAAAAATCGGCGTAACCTCTTTCTCCGACTATGACCTCCTTGAAATAAAGAATGAAATAAGCGGTCAGGACGACCATGGAAAACCAGGCCATGCCAAAATCATACAGAAGCCAGGAGACCACCCTTACCCAAGCCGGATAGAGGGCTTTCGCCGATCCAGCCTTATTCGATTTCATCATTCTGAAAAACATATCCACCTGTTTCGATATTAGTTGGGATGTCTAAAATCAATGCGTGAATACGAAAAAAGCTGTTGACAGTGTGTAATGTTTGGTGTACCTAATTATCGTAATCCCAGATCCAGAGGTGATCCATGATATTAAGCCCTGCGGAAAACAACCCTTGCACACGCTACGACCGGCCGTCAAGTCCTGAGTGCGTCTTGACGCCTCTCTGCGAAGCCGAGTCCGGAAAGAAGTTCAAAGTTGCCTGCGTCCACGGGGAGCGTGGGCTGTGTGCCCGGATGGCCGCGCTGGGAATTTATCCGGGGGTCGAGATGCATTTGCTCTGCAGCGGATGTGTTCGTGTGAACGGCGGGGTCCTCAGTCTGGGTAAAGATATTTCCGGCAAGATTCTTGTAGTCCCTTCCGGATAGGGCCGTAAAAGTGGACGGCGTCTTCAGCGCCGTTTCTTTTTGCGGTAAATGTTAGGCCCACCTAATTCAGCGGCGAAACAGAGGATTTGCTCATGGCCATTGTTGTTTTGCGCAAAATGGCAAAGGGACAGAAAGGAACAATCCACCGCGTTACCGCGTCCGGTGAAATCGGGCGCCGCATTCGGGACATGGGGCTGGTTCCGGGAACTCCCTTCCAGGTGCAGGGCCGCGCGCCTCTGAAGGACCCGGTGGCAATCCGGCTCAGAAATTTTACCCTGACCCTTCGCAACAGCGAATCCGATTTTATCGAGGCCGAGGTGGAAGAGATCTAATGGCTCACCGGCGGGAAAACCTGATCGCCTTGGCTGGAAATCCGAACTGCGGGAAGACGACCCTTTTCAACGCAATCACCGGCGCGCGGCGCCATGTTGGAAACTACCCCGGAATAACGGTCGAGAAAAAGGCAGGGTACTGCCAGGTAAACGACATTCAAATCGAGTTGGTTGACCTCCCCGGGACCTACTCGCTTACCGCCTATTCTCCCGAGGAGCTCGTCGCGCGCAATTATCTCATCCAGGACCGCCCCAGCGCGGTCATCAATATAGTGGATTCATCCAATCTCGAGCGAAATCTATACCTTACGGTCCAACTCCTTGAGCTCGGCATTCCGGTCCTGATAGCCTTGAACATGGTCGATATGGCAATCGCGAGGGGACTTGAAATAAATCCCGAGGAACTCGGGCGCAGGTTGAGGCTGCCCGTTATACCCACGGTTGCGCGCACGGGCACGGGTAAAGAGGAGCTGCTCGAAGCAGCCGCGCAACTGGTGCAAAAGGGTGCAGTCTGGGAGCCCCTCTATATTTCTTATGGACCTGATATCGACCCCGTTCTCGACAAAATGGAAGCGCTAATTGGGTCTGGCAGCTTCCTCACGGATTTGCACCCGGCCCGTTGGACGGCCCTCAAATATCTTGAAACCGACCAGGAAGTAATTCGAAAAGGGAAGGAAAAGGACCCGGCCCTTTCGGGCAAACTAGAGGGACTTGCCGAACAGGTCTCGCAACATCTCCAGAAAACCCTGGACAGCTACCCTGAAGCCATTATAGCCGATCACCGCTACGGCTTCATCTCCGCCCTGCTCAAAGGAGGGGTCGTCAAGCGGAGCCACAAAACCGACCGGCTCTACCTCTCAGATCAACTCGACCGGGTGCTCACCCATCGTTTTTTCGGCCCCGTCCTCATGATGCTGATAATTTACACTGTCTATACTTTCACGTTCACATACAGCAAGGTCCCTGTGGGGTGGCTGGAAGCAGGTTTTTCGGAGCTGGGAAGACTCGCGGACTCTTCTTTGGCCCCGGGGCCTTTCAAGTCGCTGATCGTCTCGGGCGTGATCGACGGGGTGGGCGGGGTCCTTGGGTTTGTGCCGCTGATACTGTTCATGTTCTTTGGTATCGCAGTTCTTGAGGATACGGGCTACCTTGCTCGAGTGGCCTATATGCTGGACCGCGTTTTCCGCACGTTCGGCCTTCACGGCAGCTCAGTCATGGCCTACATTATTTCGGGGGGGATCGCCGGTGGCTGCGCAGTTCCTGGAGTGCTTGCCGCGAGGACCCTCAGAAGCTCGCGAGAGCGTATCGCCACGCTCATCACCGCGCCTTTCATGAACTGCGGGGCCAAATTGCCCGTTTTTGCGATGCTTATCGCGGCTTTTTTCTCGGCAAAAGAGGCCCAGGTGATGTTCCTTCTGACCGTCCTGTCGTGGGTGGCTGCCCTGCTCATCGCGAAGCTGATCCGTTCGACCATTCTGAGGGGGCCGAGCACGCCTTTCCTGCTGGAGCTGCCTCCATACCGCTTGCCCACGTTCAAGGGGCTTCTCATCCATACCTGGGAGCGGGCGTGGCAGTATATCCGCAAAGCCGGTACGATCATCCTGGCCATTTCGATCGTCTTCTGGGCGCTGATGTCTTTCCCCGGGCTTCCGGAAACCGAGAGAAAGGTCTATGACAAGGAACGGGCGTCCATCCCGGCCGGCGGTCCCGGTTCCCAAGCGCGCCTCGCCGCCCGCTTCGAAAAGGTTGACAATGAGGAAGCCCAGGCGGCCCTGAAGAACTCGATTGCCGGACGTATAGGGTCCGGACTCACTTTGATTACCTCGGTAAATGGATTTGACTGGCGCACTAACGTCGCGCTGCTCTCCGGGATTGCCGCAAAAGAGATTATCATATCGACAATGGGTACGGCTTACTCGCTTGGACGGAGCAGAAGAGGGGAAAAAATACCTCTGAGCGGCCGTCTTGCGGCCGACCCGTCATGGACACCGCTAAAAGCTTTTTCACTGATTATTTTTATTATGTTATACGCGCCTTGTTTCGCGACGGTAACCTGTATCATCCGGGAATCTTCTTGGAAATGGGGACTTTTTTCGATGGCCTTCAACACTCTGACGGCGTTCATCGTATCGGCGCTTGTTTACCGGGGCGGGTTATGGCTCGGACTGGGATAGGAGTTATCGGATGTGGCAGATCGCACTCACTCTGATGATTGTAGCGGCGGTTTTGGTGTATTTGATCAGGTATTATTCACGGGCGTACCGGTCGGAATCATCCGTATGTTCGTCTTGTTCGGCGCGTCGTGCGGGGCCGGGAGATAATTGTGCGGACGTTGAAAGCCTGCACTGTGAGTGCCCGGGGCCGCCTCAAGAGCAAACTTCTGAAGGCGGGAGGTCCGATCGGCAATGAAAATCAATATCGCCATGGGTGGAACTCCTCCCTATGCGTCGGAAATATTAATGGGAGAAGACGTTATGGAGCGCGTCCCTGGCACCCTCGATGCGGCCCTTGGAGGCCGCTCCGCCTATTGGATATGGGATGAGGCGGTATGGTCGCTCTGGGGACGCAAAGCTCTCGATTTGGGTTGGCCCATCCAGAGGGACGGCCCTGTTATCCTGTTTACAGCATCGGAATCCGATAAACGTCTCACCTCTGTGGAGTTTCTCGCAAGGCGGCTCGTAAATGCCGGGGCCAATCGCGATAGTGCAATTGTAGCGGTCGGCGGGGGGGTAACCGGGGACACGGCAGGTTTTCTCGCGTCGATTTATATGCGCGGCATTCCGTGTTTTCAGGTCCCCACAACCCTTCTTGCCCAGGTGGACAGCAGCATTGGCGGCAAGACGGGAGTGGACCTGCCGGAAGGCAAAAACCTGCTCGGAACTTTTCAGCAGCCAAAACAGGTCTATATTGACCCCGGGTTTATCACCACTTTGCCCGATGAGGAATTAAGGCAGGGAATGTCCGAGGTGATCAAGTCGGCTATGATCGGAGATGAAGTACTGTGGAAATTTGTGGAAAACAGCTCTGATGTCATCAAGAAACGGGAACCCGATGCCTTGCTCAGAATAATCTCCGCAAGCTGCCTGCTTAAATCCCGAATCGTACAGGCCGACGAGAAAGAATCCGGGCGCAGGCGGGTGTTGAACCTTGGCCACACTGTGGGCCACGCTCTGGAGAAACTCACCGGCTTCACTCTGAAACACGGTGACTGCGTTGCGACTGGTATGGTCGCAGCCGCAACCCTTTCGCACCGGCTCGGAAAGATGCAGGCGGAAGACCTGAAGCGACTGGAAAGCGTTTGCGGAACCTGGGGAATGCCGGTCCGCATCCCGGCCTCGATAGGGTCCCAGGCGATAGTCGAAGCAATCCATACGGACAAAAAGCGTATTGGTGAAAAGCTCCATTTCATAATGCCGGTGCGGATAGGCAAAGTTATTGAATTTACCGGCATCGATTATGGAGAATTCAGAAAAGTTCTGAAATCTCTTGGGGCTGGATGAGATAGTGAAGAGTGAAGAGTGAGGAGTGAACAGAAAAGGCGGGCAGTTGCTAATCACCGCTCGCCTCTCCCGTTCACTGCTCGCTATTCACTGCCCTAATGCTGCCTGGACATTTCTCCATCTTTCAACAAGGTCGTGAAAATCAGCCTGCCTGCGGTGGTCTGCAGTATACTGGTTACAGAGACCTCGACTTCTTTTCCCAGATGCCTGCTCGCGTTCTCCACAACTACCATGGTCCCGTCTTCGAGATAAGCTATTCCCTGCCCCTGTTCTTTGCCTTCTTTCAGAATGTGGAGCCGCAGCACCTCACCCGGCAGAACTACGGGTTTCAGCGCGCTGGCAAGCTGGTTTATGTTCAGTATCTGAATTCCCTGGACCTCAGCTACCTTCGATAGATTGTAATCGTTGGTGACTATCTTGGCGTTTAGCCTCAACGCAAGGGCCACAAGCTTGGCGTCAACGTCGTTCAGGTTTTCGAAGTCCTGCCTGTCGATCCGGACCTCAACGAGTTTCTCCAACTGAAGGCGTTTGATGATGTCGAGTCCTCGCCGCCCCCGTACTCTTCTGGTAGAGTCCGGACTATCCGCGATGTGCTGAAGTTCTTGCAGCACGAACTCGGGAATCACCAGCACACCCCCCAAAAAGCCCGTCTCCACTATGTCTGCGATTCGTCCGTCTATGATTACGCTTGTATCGAGAATCTCGATCAGTGGATTTGCGCGCACTCCCCGAGCAAACCACGACCAGTTCGGGACTCGCAGTTCATCAATCTTAATACTGCCCAACACCATCCCTATGTAGCCAAAAATGCAGGATAAAATAATATAGATGACAACGCCGACCGTGGTGTTCTGCATGGATGCAAATCCCACGGCGATGAGTTTGGCAATGAAAAGTCCGAGAACCAAACCAACAGTCCCGCCTGTCAAAACCTTCAGAGGCGTATGCTTGATCAGTTTCTCGACGCTGAGGCCCCCTATGCCCACAATTATGCCGCCAAGCACTCCGGCCCAGGGCGCCCAATTATAGCGGGCTACACTTTCATTGATCAGACTTATTGCTATGAGGTACCCTCCAAGGCCGCAAATGGCGATCAGCACCAGTTTCAAAATGAGCCAACCCCACTTCACACTTCTCACCCCCTCTCTGATAATAATACGCGGGTAAATGCAAAAAATGCCGCTTCCGGGAAGGAATCTTTGATGATAAAAATTTTGGATGGACAGTTAAAAACTCAGCCGAACCGGGTTATCTCAATAACTCGAAAATAGATTGCTCTATTTCGCCTTCCGTAACGTCCTGAACTATGGAAAGTTCTTTGAGAAGCAGCGTTCTTGCCGTATCCAGCATCTTTCTTTCGCCAAAAGAGAGTTCTTTGTCACCTTTGAGGACCGTCAGATCACGGAGCACCTCGGCAAGTTCGTAAATGGACCCGGTTTTGATCTTTTCCATGTATTCGCGGTAGCGCCTGTTCCATGTGCCTCCGTTAACCGAGACTTCCCTTCTTAGAAGGATATCGAAAACCCTGGGAATGTCGGTCTGAGTGATCAGGCCTCGCAACCCAACCGTTTCAGCATTCGGTATCGGGATCATTATCTTCATACTGTTGTCCAGGATGCGCATTATATAGAAATCCTGACGCTTGCCGCCGATGCTTTTCGATTCGATGGATTCGATTTTTCCAACACCATGTGCCGGATACACAGCCAGATCGCCGATTTTAAACATAGGAATCTCCCCGCTGCGAAGAAAAAAGGCCAAGAAAGCCAAGCCTGCTAATTTTATCATCACTCGGGGTATTTGCAAAGAGTTAATCAGGTCTGAGGGGGATTGAGTGAAAAATTAGACGAAATAGCAAAATATGTGGCGTAAACGGCATTACGATTCTGAAAAAGGTCTAAAAAAAAGAATAATCGGAGCGAATCCACGAACAGCGGCTTAACTCCGGTCGAGGTCAAAGCCAACTCAACGGCTAATTCTACACTATCGGCAGGAATTAGAATATAGTTACTGTCCATCCGGAAACTCCGGATGGACACTGGCGGTTTCCGATCTATTGCGGCGGCTGCTGCATCAGAGGGGCGAACCGTTTGTCCACGCGTTCAGCCTCTGCTTTTATTCGCTTCTGGAGCTCGGCATAGGCCTCCTCAAGGGATCTCTCCATGATTACGATTTGCCCCTGGCTTACGATCAGGCGCTTTAGCTCCGGAATTTTGAGCCGCGTTGCGGACTTGAGATAGACGGGCTGAATGTAGAGCATCACCTTGCGGACCGGCAAAATTATCATCTTGCCCCTGTCCACCTCCGATCCCGCCTGGTCCCAGAGTGTAAACTGCTGGGATATCGTGGTGTCCTGATTTATGAGGGCGTAAATCTGCGAAGGGCCAAAGACGAGTTCTCCCTTAGGAAAATTGTAAACGATGATCTTTCCGTAGTATGGTGAGTCGCAGCCAGCCAGGGCCAGCGAACGAAGATTATCACGCCCGCTCGGGCTCATGGGCAGGAGCAGCAAAAAGTCGAACCTGCCGGGATCTATCAAGTCGAGTGTCAGGTAATAGGGGCTGATTGCAGAGGACTCCTTGCCCTTGTATGTCTTTGCGAACTCCCAGATGTCCTCTTGCTGATAGAAAACTTCGGGGTCGCTCTGGTGATATTTGGCGTAGATCGCCATCTGGGTTTCAAAAATCTCCTTCGGGTAGCGCACATGGTGTTTTAACTCATCGGGCATCTGCGAGGCGTCCTTGAATATGCCCGGATAGATTCTGCTATATGCCCCGATGATGGGGTCCTGCGGGTCGAAAAGATAAAAATCGATATTTCCGTCGTAGGCGTCCATTGTGATCTTGACCGAATTGCGGATGTAGCTGACTTCCCCGGTTTGCGTCGCTAAGGGCATGGACATCGGGTATTTGTCGGAAACCGTGTATGCGTCCTGGATCCAGAAGAGTTTTTGTTGAGTAACCACCAGATATGGATCGCGGTCAAGAATTAGATAGGGTGCCAGAGTACGAATCCGTTCGGTCAGCTTGTGCCGGAAGATTATCCTGGATTCTGGAAGCAGTTTGGATGTGAAAAAGATATTCCTGTCCTTGAAATAAACCGAAAAAACGAAGCGTTTGAGAAGCGAATAGAGAGGTACGCCCCCCTTGCCGCCGTATGAAGTCAAAACATTGCTCGATCCCTTGGGATAGTCTATTTCGCCGGAGCCGTTTGGTGCGATTACATAGTCATTGGAAATTTGCCCAAAATAGATATCCGGCTGCTCGATTTTGAACCCGTACGCCGATTCGGGCGGAATTCCCCGCAGGAACCAGACCATGGGCTCGTCGCCGGCCTGGCCCGCCGGGGTCATCACGGCTCCAAATCCATGAGTATAGGAAAGATGTTCGTTTATCCAGTTCCGGGCGCCTTCCGGAATTTGATCCCGGTTTAGTTCGCGGGCTGAAAGAAAGACCTGCTGATAAAGGCCGTTTACGGTATACCGGTCAACGTCTACGCCCGGAAAATCATAGTAAGTCCGCAGGTTTTGAAGTTGCTTGTAGACGTCGTCAAGCAGTTCGCCGTCCCAGACCGGAGTGTTCCTGAGAATCGACTGTATATCGGGAATCGATATGTCGGTAGGAATCCGCTCGGGGTTGAAGTCCCGGACTTCCACATCGTCCAGCCTGTAGGCCGAAAGAGTCGATTTGATGGTGTTCTGGATGTAGGGCCGCTCCTTTGAACTCTCGTTTGGTTTGACAATATATTTTTCGACCGTCTGGGGAAGGAAATCCGAGTACCTGGCGCCAAGCCCAAGGGCGAACACGACGGCAAACCCTGCGAAAATCCTGATTCCCTTACGTGTATTTATGAAGTAAATTAGGGATATAGCAGCCCCGGACAGCAAGATCAGGCAAATCCAGATCAGGATCCACGTGATGTTCATTTCGACGTAACCGGGGCCGAAAAAAAGCGGCAGATGACTCTTGGAATAAAGAAGACCATAGCGCTGAAGGACGAAATCCCATATTTCGATCAGGAATACCAGGAAGACCAGTGTGCTGATGTGCGCCTTGGCCCTGGCGGGAAGCCGTTTTTCCTCCCTGGCCAGGATTCGCCTCTCGACCAGGTACAGGAGCGTGATTGAGGCGAGCAGAACACCAGAAGCAATGAGCAGGCGGTGCTGAATGAGTGTATATATTGGGTAGGCGAAAAGATAATAGCCGATCTCCTTCCCATATACCGGGTCCGTCACATTCGCCCTGGGAGAAAAAAGATAGAGCAGGAAGGCCTCCCATCGCTCGTAAAGGGGCAAGGCGATCACCACGGAAAGAATGATGGAAAGAGGCATATAGACCCACATCGAGCCAGTCCGAAATCCCCGGAGCAGGCGCCGATATGATTTGAGCGAGGCAGCCGTGGAGGTCTTGGCCGGCAAAGCGGCTCCAAGAAAGCGGGATGCTACCCAGAAATTCAGGAAAAATATCAGAAAGAAGAATATGGAGACCGACCCAAGAACAGCATACCTGTATAGTGCCCGCTGCCAGAAATAGGCTTCGTAGCCTACAGAATCGAACCACCAGATATCGACCAAAAAGTGTGAGAAAAAGAAGCTGAGCGCGATTACGATACCGACAAGAGCTGTAATCGACACCACGGTGGCAGCCAGCCATCGTTTCCAGTGGATCATTCATCTCTCCTCGATTGCAGGGTTGCAAGGTGAAAATGCTTGAACAAGTTTAATCATCCGGAGTGATAAAATCTTCCCTGCCCCTATTCTGTGAGATGAAAAGACCTACAGACTCCGTGACACAGAAACAGAGTGACACGGAGGCTCAGCCCTCTCACCCCCTCTCATAATCAGTCCCCGACTATTCGTACAAAGCAAAATCCCCGCGTAAAGGCGGGGATTTCGTCTAGAATCAGAAAGGCTGCAACCGCTTGCCGCCTTTTGTTTTAACTTTCTTCCAATCAGGCGCTTGCGTAGCTGACGGAGCTCCTGGGACCTCTAGCGGGCCTTGGATGAAGTTGCTGTAAGCATGTCCTTTACGCCTGCCTGTTCCTCCAGCAATTCCTTCAGAGTAAAGTCCATCTTTTCCCGCGAGAAAGCATCGATCTCCAGGTCCTTTACCCTTTGGTACTTACCGGGCGTACAGGTGACCGGCACGCCATACATGACGCCCTCGGGAATCCCGTAGGAGCCGTCAGACACAAGGCCCATAGTCACCCATTTGCCGTTGGTGCCCAGCGCCCAGTCATGCATGTGCGTGATGGCTGCGTTGGCGGCGGAAGCCGCAGAGGACAGGCCGCGGGCTTCGATGATCACAGCGCCGCGCTTGCCGACCTTGGGAATGTATTCGTTCTTGTACCAATTTTCGTCAACGAGCTTGATCGCAGGCGTGCCTTCGACGGTAGCGAAACGAATATCGGGATACATGGTGGGTGAATGGTTGCCCCACACTGTCAACTTCTCAACCGAGTCTACCGGCTTGCCAACCTTTTTGGCAAGCATGGACCTGGCGCGGTTGTGGTCGAGGCGCAGCATAGCCGTGAAATTGGCCTGCGGCAAATCCGGGGCCGATTTCATGGCAATCCAGCC